>NZ_JANMZH010000717.1:0-45901 GCF_031383065.1 Microcoleus sp. OTE_8_concoct_300
ACGGGCAAGATGCCCATCCCACAAGAAAAAATAACTCTTGTGGGATGGGCATCTTGCCCGTCCCATCAATTGATGAAAAGGATTTTTGCAAGAGGTCTAGTGAACCAATCCCAAATAATGGAGATTGCTTCGCGACTTTAAACAAGTCGGACAAATTGTAATTATGGAACTTACACAAAGGTGGTGAGAAACCGGGTTTTTTCAGGAAAATCATTCGCTACAGCGCGAATAAACCATAAAAAACCCGGTTTCTGGGGTCTTGATGCGTAAGCCCTAAATTAAACAATTTGTCGCTTAAATGCTCTCAGGATCGATGTTCAATTCGCGCAGTTTTGCTGCCAAACGTTCGGCCCTTTGAGCTTCTTGTTCGGCACGCTGGCGGTTTAATTCCCCCTGTTCCTCCAATTCCGCATAGGAAAGAAACCTTTGTCCATCGGGTCGATATATTTCTAACCCAGCTTCGCCCAACTCAAATCGTACTCCCAATCTCGGACTTACCCAGCCCTCCATCGGCTCAATTATTTCTAAGTTTCGTTCTATTCTTTGCCAACCGCTCAAATCGTTGTTTTCGGGATCGTAAAGGTAATATTCATCGACTCCATAGCGATTGTAAAATGAAAGTTTTTTGTACATCTTGGTTTGTCTGTCGTTGTGAGAGCGAATCTCAAACGCAACTTGGGGAGCAATATTATCTTCGTTAAATTGCAGGTAGGAACGTCGATCGCCCTTTGGTCTGCCAAATATTACCATGACATCGGGTGCTTGAGAAATGTCTGGTCTACCTTCAACTGGAGACCACAGTAAATCCGCTGCTACAAACACGTTTGGGTCGTTTTTAAATAGCGATTCGCAACCTTCTTTGATTTTGACAATTAATTTGTATTGAATTGTGCTATCTGCCATTGGTTGACCGTCGCTGCATGGATAAATAATTTGTTCGGTCGTGACTTGCATGGTGGTTGTCTCCGAGAACTATTTGATATTAATTATACTATTTTTTGAACTAGCATAATTTGTTGATACTTTTTTTGTTTAGATTACAGCTTCTCTAATTTTGCCAATTGTTCCTGGGCAAATTTGCGGACTTCTTCCTCTGGATCGTTGGCAAATCGATCGCGAAGTATTTCTAAAGTTTTTGGGCGATCGGGGTATTGCTTGAGCATTATTTCAAGTGCTGTTTGTCTGGGATTTTCTTGGAATTTGGATTGGCGTTTAAAAGGATGATTGATAGCAATATCGCCCAACCATTCAAATATCTCTGGTTCATCTTTCCAACCGCGTGCTAATTTTTTAACCGCTAAATATCGCACATCCCAATTATCATCAGATTGAGCCAGTTGTTTGAAGATAAGTAAGGTTTTCGGGTCATCTTTCCACCCCCGTGCTAATTCTTCGACTGCTGCTTGCCGCACAGCTAAATTGTCATCAAATTGAGCCAGGTGTTTGAGGATAGGTAAGGTTTCCGGATCATCTTTCCACCCCCTTGCTAATTGTTTGACTGCTGCATATTGCCCAGCAAAATTATCATCAGATTGAACCATTTGTTTGAGCCAAGGTAAGGTTTCCGGATCATCTTTCCACCCCCGTGCTAATTCTTCGACTGCTCCATTTAGCACATACCAATTATTATCAGATTGAGCCAGTTTTTTGAGCCAAGGTAAGGTTTCCGGGTCATCTTTCCACCCCTGTGCTAATTCTTCGACTGCTGCACGTCGCACATTCGGATTATCATCAGATTGAGCCAGTTGTTTGAGAATAGGTAAAGTTTCCGGGTCATCTTTCCACCCCTGTGCTAATTCTTGGACTGCTGCCGATCGCACATCTGAATCATCATCAAATTGAGCCAGTTGTTTGAAGATAGGTAAGGTTTCTGGCTCATGTTTACACCGCCGTGCTAATTCTTGAACTGCTGCTTGCCGCACAGCAGAATTCTTATCAGATTGAGCCAGTTGTTTGAGGATAGGTAAGGTTTCCGGGTCATTTTCCCACCCCCGTGCTAATTCTTGGACTGCTGCTTTTCGCACATCCGAATCCTCATCAAATTTAGCCAGTTGTTGGAGCCAAGGTAAGGTTTTTGGGTCATCTTTCCAAGTGTAGGCGATCGCACTTACTGCTTGATTATGAATTTCCCCAATCAGTTTAATTTCTGCGTCATTTACATGAAAAATTATGCTATTCTTGCTGAGAGGGCACTGCGTTAACTGTTTTAAACGTTCAAGCAATTCACTATCAATCCCAGCAATAATTTTTCTATCTCTCACCTCGTTCAAACACTTTGCAGCCAAAAACAGGCTCTGGCAATTTTCAAATTTCTCAGACTGTTCAATCAAAAACTCAATCAATTTCCCTGTAAACCGTCCATCTATCAATCCCGCAATCAAGCACAAAACTTCCTGCCAAGATTCATCATTCCAGTGCGTGCCAAAAACCTCTGTTTTCAACTCATCTAAAGAAAGTTCTCGCGTCTTCTCAAATCTCTCCACCACCTCCGACGCACAGAAATATTCCAAAAAAGTTCGATGCACAAACCCATAAGTATCCGCACCCAAATAACATAAAATAAAGTTGCGAGTTCGCAGTTGGTTAATTATCAACTTTGCCCGCTCTTTCGGTCGATCGAAATCTTTATTCTTCAGATATGCTGTCAGGGTATTCTCCAAATCTTCCGCACTAATAATATTGCCAGCCAACCCTTCAGGTGCTGCTTGCATTTTGTAAGCGACTCGCCGCAGCATTTCTTGCTTATCTTTAGCATCAATAGTTTTCGGATCGAGCCTGCTATCCTCTACCAAAGACCTTTCCACATCCCATTGATAAAGCAATACCCGCGAAGCTTGATTGTAAAGTTCCGCCCTGTCTCTCGGCAATTCTTGCCCGCGATTTAAAATCGCCATAATCGTCAACAATAACGGATTACCCGCTAAATCTCGAATCGTTGATGAATACGCTAATGCTCTTTCCATGCGATCGCGAATCCGCGCTTTTTCCCCAGCATCAGTAAAAGTTAATTCGTGCCAGCGGCGAACAAAATCCTGAATTTGTTCCGCGTTCAAATCTTGAAGAATAAAGTGATGAAACTCTGCATCTTGCAACCGTTGAGGTTTGTAACCAATAATCCGAGACGTGACAATTACTCGCACGCGGGGATACTCATTGGTAAACCGATGAATCGCGGTAATTACATCTTCTCGTTTCCCGGGATCGAAAATTTCATCTAACCCGTCGAACATCACCACAGCCTCGCCTGCTTTAAGCTGTTCCTGCAATTGATGCTGATTCAAGTGACAAATTGAACCAGGACTTTGATGGAAAAATTCGAGGAAGTTCTGGCAATGTCCTGATTCCCCGCTGCGAATGTAAGTCCGCAATTCTATTAGCAGCGGAATCGGCAGAGATGTCACGCTATTTAAGGGCGATCGCGCCCAGTTTAATGCTAAATATTGTAACAGAGTAGACTTGCCAGAACCCGGATCGCCTAAAATAACAATGTAGGGATACTTTTGCTGGTCATTGATAACATCTAACACCGATACGATCGGCTGAGAAAAATAACCGCGCCGATATTTCTCTAAATTTTCTAGATCGATCGCGTCTAATTGATTGCAGTCTTGCAGCCGCCGTTGATGTTCTTTAGGAATTTCGTAAGCTTGGGGCAAAAATGATTCGTAAATCGATCGCACATCTTGGAAAATAAAGATTTGCCAAACCTTCAGTTTTTCCCGATAACCGAAGGTAGTGGGATCGACGCTGCTTAAATTGAGATTGCTGTAACGCTCGCACAAAGCTTCTTGATATTGCCTCAAGTCAAAATCGGGAATAATCCCCGCCGTTTCTTGAGTATTTTTCTGAATGCTATCCAGATTTTGAGCATTCAAGATATCGCGCAAGTCTTGTGAGTCAAAGAGAATTTCTTGAACTTCTTCGAGATACTGATTGGCGATTCTTTCCCACTTAAATCTTGCGGGTAAAGGAGTTAAATCTAGTTGACTCCAGGTTTGTTCGAGAAGTTCTGCATCGAGAGATTCGCGATCGCTCTCAAAAGCCTTGCCCAAAATTTCCTTAACAGACTTGTTGCTGATAAACTGTTTAACATCTTTAATATACCGCTTAATTTCCTCGGGGGGAAGTCCGGCGATTTTTAACTGCTGTTGCACCAACTCCAAAAACTTTTTGATCGCTTTGCCCGCTGCGACTTTTCGCGGGTCTTTTTCGCCTAAGAAGACGTTTTTTAGGGAATCTTTAAAAAAATCTTTAGCAAAATCCTTCGCGCCGTCTTTGACTAAATCTTCTAAGATGGGTTGAACGAGAATGCCGACTCCTTGCGTCACTCCCCAGATCACAAGCCAATCGATCATAAAGCTAGCCCGAGAATTAATTTATCTTTATAATATAGCAATTATCAAGGATGGATGAAATTATCAAAAACTGTATGGTACTAATCTCCCGTGATTGGCCCGATAGGTTAGGGTAGTATCAGTTTTCTATCCCTGCGCTGCGATTAGCCCCGATCGCCCCTGATTCTTGCCCCCTACTTCCCCTTAAAAATCGGGAACAGTATCAAAGTTGCGCTTTTTTACAAGGATTTATGGGAGTTCGACTCGGCTATAACGAGCGATCGACAATTAGCTCTTTTATTCTTGGCGGCGGCTCGAAAATAGTTACATTTTTATATGTTTTTTGTCGATCGCTTGTGCTATACTCTAATAATGGGAGTGTGAGCAGTTTTAAATTAAACGCACAGATTCCTATTATTAAATAATACCAGTGCAAGCGCAAAAAGTAAAGTAGTTGACCCCAAAAAAAACAAAAAATTTTTGAGATATCATTAAGAAAAGTAGACCTCTTGCAAAAATAACTAGGACGGGCAAGATGCCCATCCCACAAGAGTTATTTTTTCTTGTGGGATGGGCATCTTGCCCGTCCAATAAATTTATGAAAAGGACTTTTGCAAGAGGTCTAGTAAAGGACAAAAATCGTAAAATTGAGATAGGACATTCGCGACAATTATGACATACGACTACGACTTGTTTGTGATAGGTGCAGGTTCCGGCGGATTGGCGAGTTCCAAGCGAGCAGCATCCTACGGCGCAAAAGTGGCGATCGCCGAAAATGACTTAGTAGGCGGAACTTGCGTAATTCGCGGCTGTGTCCCCAAAAAACTCATGGTGTACGCCTCAACATTTTCGCACCTTTATGAAGATGCGGTGGGCTACGGTTGGAGTCCAGTAGAAAGCAGCTTTGATTGGGAAAAACTGATCACCAGCGTAGACACAGAAGTGCGGCGGCTGAGCAAACTGCACATCAGCTTCCTCGAAAAAGCCGGAGTCGAATTAATCTCAGGATACGCCAAATTTATTGATCCCCATACCGTCTCCGTTGGTGACAGAAAAATTACCGCAGCCAAAATCTTAATAGCAGTCGGCGGAGAAGCCACAAGAGTCCCAATTCCCGGCATCGAACACGCGATCACCTCCCGGGAAATCTTCCTGCAAAAAGAGCAGCCAAAACGGTTAGCCATTTGGGGCGGCGGCTACATCGGCGTCGAATTTGCTTGCATTATGAACGGGTTGGGAAGCAAAGTAAGTCAAATCATCCGCCGTGACTTAATTTTGAAGGACTTTGACACAGATATTCGCACCAACGTGCAAGAAGGAATGATTAAGCACGGAATAAACATTTTGACAGAAAGCTCGATAAACCACATAGAGAAAACCCCAGAAGGCTTAAAATTAACTTTGTCGGGAACATCGGAAGGAACGCTGATAGTAGACGCGCTGTTGTCCGCAACCGGGCGCTTGCCGAATTTGGAAAAATTGGCTTTAGAAAATGCGGGAGTAGAAATCGATCAAGGTGCGATCGCAGTTACCAAAGACAGCCGCACCAGTCAGCCGCATATTTTTGCAGTCGGAGATTGCACCAACCGCATCAATTTAACGCCAATTGCTATCGCCGAAGGACGCGCTTTTGCAGATACTGAATTTGGCAACAATCCCAGAGCAATCAGTTACGAAAATGTCCCGTCGGCGGTATTTTCCCAGCCGGAAGCGGGTACAGTCGGCTTAAACGAAGTGCAGGCTAGAGCAAAGTTCCCCGACTCAATTAAGTGTTACACAGCCAAGTTTAAGCCGATGTTTCACGCCTTGACAGGTGCAGATGAGAAAACTTTTGTCAAGTTAATCGTTGAAACTAATACCGATCGAGTTTTGGGCGTGCACATGGTTGGAAAAGACGCGGGCGAAATTATTCAAGGAATGGCGATCGCGGTTAATATGGGAGCTACCAAGAAAGACTTCGACGCGACTATTGGCATTCACCCATCGACTGCTGAAGAGTTTGTGACTCTGCGGTAAAGCTAAAGTCGGGATGCGGCAATCAGGAGGCGGCATTGCTCAAGCCGTGTCAATTTACTCGTTACTTTCCCTGGAGCGAAAGTAACGCAGATAGGCGAGGAAGAGCCTCCTTTTTTACTCGTTACTCGTTACTTTCGCTGGAGCGAAAGGAACCAGTTAAATCAAGACACGGCCAGGCTCATTGCTGTCAACTTAAGACTGAAAGCCCTGATAAATCTTGCTTCCCCTCAAGTTTCGATCCCCGTCGCATCCCCTTTAAGAAGGGGGAAGAAAGAGAAGATTCCTGTCCCCCCCTTATTAAGCAGGGCTGTTTTATCCTCCGGTGCGATCGCTAAAAATAAAAGCGATCGCTTGTCTGATAAAAGCTTGAGCGATCACTTAAAAACAAAACAAATATATATGCTGACTCTAATCTCCTAACTCAAAAAAGTCAATTACCTACGCCCAAATCACCGAAATAGACATCCTTTATGGCTGATATTACTATTGATTATTTTGGGAATTATGTTCTGTCATCTGGGATATAGAGACCTCCGACACCAGTGCTAAAGCAAACCAAAAACTGATTGTCACTACGTTTAAGATCGCATTTCAAAATTAATGAATTTTTTAACCAAAATCCACACCTTTTTAACTGCTTTAATTAGTTGTTAATCCCTTCAACTATGACCTTAGTTGTTCTTTGTGCAAAATACCCCACCCTCAGAGCAAACCATCTTTTTGTGGCGATGTTATAGCACGGGAGCCAACTTCAGAAGACCTAGATTAACTCTTGGTCTGCAAAGTGTATAGTGGTCAGAAGGGTAACATAAGATAACTAAAGTAAAAATACCGCGGGTGTGGATGAAATCAAATTTCTAACCCCAAAGCAACGTATTAATACCAATTTAATGTGAAGTTGCACATATCTCGATCCCCCTCGCATCCCCCTTAATACGGGGGACGAAAGAGCGGGATCTTGTCCCCCCCGATGCCTTGGGGGGCGCCAGGGTGATCGGATTCTACGGGGCCTCATAAAAAATTGGTATAACTGGGTAGCTTGGTGACGGCAACCCCTGTCAAGGTGCGATCGACCAGCTTTACGTCATCCTACTGGTTGGCGATCGACAATAAACCTAGCTTATTGGTAATCACCTGTTAAAACAAGAAGATTTAACGATCGCCAGCAACCAATTTTCAAGGGTTTTAGGGTCTTCTTCACCACCTTGACAGGGCGGGCGTGGAAGAGCAACCCCAATAGGCTAAACTTGTCTCTGATAACCACATTGACTATAAAGCAATGACTACTTCTGTGCATCAAGACCAGACCGAGATTTCCAATACCGTCTCATCAAGCCCACAATTTTTATCTTTCGTGAAAATTATTGAGTATTTATCTCTAGCGGCTTTTATTGGTGCATGGAGCCTTACTAGAGTTTTTCCAGACAATCAACTTATCGTTATCTGGGCAGCAGTTTTTCTCTCTAGTTTTATTTTTCTGTTCCTGGCAAATAGACAATTGGCTTCCAACTCTAGGAATCGTGCTAATCAGTTAGAGATCCGAAGAAAAGCTGAACTCTATAGTTATCTATTAAACCCGAATACTTCTTCGGATAACAATCTGATAACTCCCGTGAGAGAAAAGGCTTTACGATATTGCCAGGAGTTGATTGACGACTATAAAAACACCAGAGAGACTTCGAGAAATATTTACTATACCTTCCAATTGGCAACCGTTATTTTATCGGGAGTCACACCAATTTTAGTATTGGTAGACAAATTGGAACCAAGTCAAGCGTTCTTCAAGTGGCTGCCGGTAATTTGTCCCGCTGTCGCCTCGATAGTCGCCAGTATAGTTACCTCATTTCCTTTTCAGGAAAATTGGATTTCTGCTAACACAACTGTGGAATTGTTAGAAGCGGAACAGGAGAAATTTGTATTGGGAGTGAGTCCGGCTTATCGTTACGATGATGGAGCCGACGAAGCCCAACATCAACAAATGGCAAAAATGGCAATAGAAAACTTTATCACTCAGGTGAATGAGATTCATCTCAAGCAAATCCAAAAACCAGATGAGACACGGTCAAGGGAGCAGAATACGCAGAATACAGAGCCAGCTCAATCTACCGAGTCAAATTAGCGGCAGAGTTAACTAATCTGACAATACCAGTAAGCAGGTAGGGTTAAGTGGCCCCACCTGCTTCTATACGGCTAAACGTTTCATCACACAGGGCATTTCGGGGCCAGAGGATAGCCAAAGACCTGGTCGCCGCCCGTTTTTTTCCCCCTCAAGTAGCTCTGTATGTAGTGTTCAACGGAGTTATTACCAGAAGCAAGTGGCTAGCATTCAGTGGACTTAGCAGCTTAAGTCAGTGCCATTTACTTCAAGATATCTTTGTTTATGATTTTCGGATGAACTAATTAGCCCATGCTACAGACTAGCTACCTGGTTGTAGGAAAAGGACATATTGGCTTAGCCACAGCGGTCTATCTGAGCGCTCAGGGATATACAGTTTACCTTTTTTCTCGCCGTTCTTCTTTTGTGCCCCAGACAAGAACCCTTCACTCAATAGGACCAATTTCTCCCGGAAGTTATCCAGTTGCAGCTTGTTCCAATAACCTTGATGAGTTGGCGACACTCAATGGCGGTCAACTACCGCTGAATGTGCTGATATGTTGTCGCGGTCAAGACATTGAACCCTACGCCAAGATTCTAGCTAAATATATCCATTCCCAAATGAATGTTCTGGTTTTCTGTGCCAGTCGCTTTGCAGGTTGGGTTTTTTGTAAGGTACTCCGGAGAGTGGGAATAACTGAAGAACAGTTGCCTGCTGTGGGGGATGTTAACAATACTCCGTTTGTTAGTCGCATTAATAGTGAGGATCAAGTCAGGATTAGCGCGCTTACCAACAAGTTCTTTGTAGCAGCTCAGAACCGAACCCTGACAAATCGGATTGTGCGCACTTACCAAGCTGTGTTCAATAATTTATGGCCTGCTGCTTCGGTTTTAGAAATTAATCTTAATAAAGTTAATGACATTATCCACCTTCCCCTGCTTCTGGTTTCATTAGCCCGATGGGAATCTGGTGAGGATTACAACATCTATCATAAGGCTGGGCCCCGTACTGTTGGGCTCATTAACCACCTGGATTGCGATCGCATGGCAGTGGGGAAAGCACTCGGAGTAATCAACTTGATTGATATCAAAAGCCACTATCAAATCGCATACGGAACCACCGGACCATCCCTTGATGAACATATGCAGCAGCTTGGATCCTACTCCAGTACAACGCTGTGTAACCCTCATCACCGCTATTTGGTTGAGGATTTGCCTTATGGCTGTTTTCCCTTGCAGGTTTTAGCTCGCCTAGCTGGAGTAGAAACACCATTCTTAGATAGTTGCATCACAATAGGGGATAAGTTCCTTGATATACCTTTGCCGTGGAGCGCTGAGTTTCTGGAATTGGATCTGCCCCAGTTGAGTCAAGAACCCCAAGTGAATCCCAGTACTAGCAACTTCAGTCAACTTAATGACCATCATCGCTGTCCTACTGAGAATAGTTAGCAATCTTCTCTAGAGGAATAACAGTGCGAACGTTTCCCAAGGTAAGCAGGTAGGTGCAATTGGGCCTAATTAAGTAAAGTTTTGTGTAATAATAAATTCCTAAATGCCCTTGCTGTGTAAAGGGAGTCTACATTTCTTTATATAGCTGTGGATATCGCTGAAGAAGAACAAAAAAGTAATAAATTAGATGTCCTAGCTAAGGATGCCGTAATCGCTCTAACGATACAAGGCTTTGGGTTAGTTCTAACATACGTGGGTCAGGTCTTTTTGGCCCGATGGATGGGCAAAACCGAGTACGGCACCTACGAATATGTAATCTCCTGGTCAATACTCCTAGGAATTCCAGCAGCTTTAGGATTCCCGAGGACTGTGTTGCGCTTGCTTTCAGAATACCGTGTAAAAGAAGACTGGGGACATTTACGCGGTCTTATGCGTGGGAGCTGGCTATTAACATTATGGGTTGGTGTCCTATTGGGCCTGGGTGCTGCGGGTGTTGTCTGGGTGCTGAATTCTTTTCACAGCTTTACCTATGCAACACCGTTGCTGATTGGAATGGCGCTAGTACCGCTCCAAGCTTTGACAGTTTTGCAGCTAGAAACAGCCAGAGCAATGGGCGACATTACATTAGCTTATGCTCCCTCTAAAGTTATCTGGCCCATCTGGCTTCTTTGCGGTGGGTTTCTTTTGTTTGACGCGAACCCTTCTCTGGGCAGCTTGCCGATGATTGAGGTTGCAACACTACTGCTGTCAGCTGTTCTGCTGCTTCAGTTGTGGTTGCTGAGGGAGAAGATTGATAGAGAGATTGAACCTGCTACCCCAGTTTATTCCTATCAGGAGTGGTTGGGGATTGCCTGGGTTTTGCTGCTCCAGCAGTCGTTTGGCGTTATTTTGAACCGTACAGATATTCTCATGGTTGGTTCTATTATCGGACCAAGTGAAGCTGGGATATATAATGCGGCTGTGAAAACTGCCGTGTGGGTGAGTTTCATTTTACAGGTTGTGAATATGGTGGCAGCCCCCGTATTTGCGACCCTCTACGCTAAAAAAGATATGCAAGGTTTGCAGAAGGTCGTCTCCAGAGTAACGCTCTGGATTTTCTGGCCTTCGATTGTTCTCGCCCTAGGCTTAATTGCCTTTTCCAAACCAGTGCTGAGTATTTTCGGGCCGGACTTTACTGCTGCGAGTTGGTCGCTGAAAATTCTCATTGTTGGGCAGTTAGTTAATGCATTGTGTGGCTCTGTAGGTAATTTAATGGTAATGACGGGGCACCAGAACAAATCGGTTATTGTTGCTGGCTGTAGTGTGTTGCTCAATATAGTTACAAACGCGATCGCTATTCCGGTGTTTGGGATAACTGGAGCTGCGATTACAACAAGTTTCACTATAGTCGTATCTAACGTTTGGTATAGTATCCTCGTGGTCAAGTATGTTGGGGTACGCCCTTCAGTCTTTTACAGTCTCTTCAACCGAGGAATTGTGTCAGAATCCTAGTTCCTGCTAATATCACTATGGCGGTTCTAATTGAGATGTAAGCCCATCTCCTAACTAAAGTATAGGGGCTTTCTAGTTGGTAGTTACGCCCTTCCCACCGTAAGATTATTTACTACTATTCTTACCCCACTCTCTACTCCCTACTCCCTACTCCCTCTCTTCCATTAGATAATCTTCTCCTGGGAAAGGAGTAGGAGCTGCAACCCCTCGAAAATAAGTTAAATTACTACCCAGTAGCATACTAGCTCCGAGCCATCTGTAGTGTTAAGTTTAACTAACGCTTCAGTTGAAGCTAAAGTTTTTGAGCTGAGTTTACCAATTATCATCTTCTACGTAGCCAAATTGCACTAGGTATTTTTGAGCTTTTTCCTTAAATATTCTTTTTTCTTCCTCAGTCATTTCAGTTTTCCATCTACCTCGACCATCAAATAAAGGTTGATTAATTTGCCAATTTCTCAGATTCTTATGATCTTGAATGTTTTGAATTTCCTCTGGTTTAATAATTTCAGAACTATACCAGTATTTGGGAGTTTCATAATATTTCAAAACTTGCTCTGTATAAGTTTCCCCTAAAAAATTTAAAATTTTTTCTAAAGTAATTTCCGTATGACTCACCAAATTTTCATATTTAACAACCATAACTCTAGGATTATTCCAGTAAGGTAGCCCAGCCAAATTATCATATATCCATCTCTCGATCTTATCTACATAAGTTTTAAACTCTGTTCTATCTTTTAAAGAACAAACAACATCTCTGCCATCTCTCAACATGATAATAAATTGGCTATTGGGACGGTAGAGAGAAAGCTTTTTAATATAAAAAATATGTGAAGGGCTTTTTTCAACCCAACGCTTTTTGCCAACATCTCTACATTGTCGATCCCACTGGTACATAGTTTCTTTGTGCTTAAGCTCATTTTTAAATAACAATCCAGTTTCATGGGGAATAGAATAAAGGTTAGGGTGATTGCCGAGAATGGCAAGCATGAGCGAAGTGCCGCTATGTCCACAACCGACTATAAAAATAGGATTATTAATTTTAATAATATCAGGCTCGTCAGGTTGAATATCTAAGGCATTCTGGTAATTTTGAACTTCATCTGGATTCAATTTAAGGGCGTGGCGGTAATAAAAAGTGGCTGCAAGTATCCCTCCTGGTTGTTCTCTGTGGGCTAGAGCTTCTCCTAGATTTTGGTGATACCAAGCTGAATTGGGAGCGAGGGCGATCGCTTCTCGGAAACAGGCGATCGCTTCATCAAACTGATATTTTTTCAAGTAGAGTTCTCCTAGCTTGTTGTGCAATTCAGCAATGCCTGGGCTAAGCTTTATAGCTTTTTCATATGAGATAATAGCTTTATCCAAGCAACCTTGTTGTACTAAAGTTTCTCCTAATAAGAAAATTTGAGTGTTTTTGGGTTGAGTGGATTGGCGTTCTATACAGTCTATTCCACACTGGTTAAAAGCATGGATAGCCTTGTACACAGTTTGGACAGCACAGCCAAAATGTTTAGAAATTTGGCTGGGTTTGTTGCCATCAGCAGTGGCAAGCAAAATTTGACATCGACGCCGAGTAAAGGCATCCTGAGAACGCAAGCCGGTTTTCAAAACAGCTTTTTCTACCTCGGTCAAAGCTCGAATAAATACTTGGTTGTTCATGCTATTGAAATGTTGGTTCAAGTTTTTTAGCCCCAATCTCCGTTAGGCTTTGTCAAGTGGACTTTTGAATACCTGCTACGTTGTAAGCAGGTATAACAATAGAGACCTCCCTGCAAATTCATGAAATAAAACACGACGAACTAATGTAATATCTGATTAAATGTCTTCTGCTGTTTTCAGGCAGCTTTCCTCGGCTATGTAACATCCGATGATTGTGAATAAAAAGACATTCTTTCGGTGCAAGTCTAATTGTTATCAGTTGCGTTTTTTGCTTGTGTACAACATATTCAGAAAATTTTTCCAGCAATGCAGTCTGTTCGCGGTTACAGGGATTCGATAAATTCCAAGGCACGTAAAACACCCGATAGGTTGCATTGTTTTTGGAAATAAGCGGATAATAAACAACTTCCTCTTCATTGGAACTTGGATTTCTAATCATGCGCGAGACGTTAACTCCACTTAAAACTGAAAGCTCGGCGAGAGTAAAATAATCTCCTATGTCTCTTGTATCTAGCAACAGGCTTGCGCCATCTACTTCATCTTGTTCTACACAATACCATCCAAGCACATCACAAGTTGGCGTATCCGTATGAAAGGCTAATGAAGCTGCTTGATAGACAACGGGACGATTTCTTTTATAATTTCGGCTCATTTGTTGCAGTTGTTTGAGTTTGGCATCTACAACAATGTCGGTGCGTAGTTCAATTGATCCAAGTCGATGCACAAGCGCTTCATAAGCATTTTGGGACAGCGGCTGTTTGATGTGTACAAATCCATGAACTTTAATGATTTTAAAAATCTCTGCGCTTAAAGCGTCAATATCTATTGCGTCATTATGTCCATCAATAAGGGTTTTGGGTTTTTGAAGTTTTTCATGGTTATCCATATATTTATTCCTAGTTATTGTTTAATCTTTTTTGTTTTTTTCCAACTCGGAAAGATACAAACTTTCAAAATCTCCGATCAGCCGTTTTAAATTGAACATGTTCTGAACGCTTTGATGTCCGTTGTAAATTAGTGATTCCCTTAGGGAACTGTTTTCCAGAATAGTTTTTATCCCCTCGTAGATTTGACTGCTGTTTTGATAATCCACCAGGTAAGCATGTTTGTTATGAACAATAAATTCATCCACAACGCCTGACCGCGTGAACACAGAAGGGATTCCTGCTGCTAGAGCTTCTACATACACCTGTCCAAAGGCTTCTACGGTAGGAGTAATTGGAACATGTACAAATACATCGAAAAGCTTATACAGTGAGAACATGTCATTTTCAAACGGAATCTCCACATATCTGTTAGTAGGTATTGATTCGAGTTGCCTCTGAATCACCTTACGGTACTTACCGCGAGCATTTGCAAGTACAAGAAAGGCAGACGGATAATCTTCAAGCAACCTGCGAAAAGCTGGTATTATGTAATGGACACCCTTCCAAGCTACATATCTTGATACAACGCCGACTACTGGAGCGACACTTTTGATATTGTATTTCTCTCTGAGATGTTGCACTTTTTCTTCAGAGACGCTTGCCAAAGATTCCATATCAAAACCATTATGTATAACGACGATCTTACTTGGGGCAGCTCTATCGCAGGAAACTAGCGTATCTTTGACAGTCTGGCTAAGTGCTATAATTTTTGAAGATAAAAAATTGTTAAAACGGTCGTAAGCTCCACCCCAAGGAACACGCTGCGGCCAGGGGGGAGAACTTCCATGATTTCTACTTTGTATACGTATTTGCACCCCCGCTAAACAGGCACCAATCAAGCCGGCTAGGGAGTCATCCACGCCATGTGTATGGATGATATCAATCTTATTTCTTCGACAGTAACGGTATATCTTCCAGATAGTCCAAAGCAGGTTAAGGCTATATTTACTTGAGTATTTGATGCTACAGTATGGGATATTTTGTGCAGTCAAAGACTCGGTCAGATTTGTTGAGCATTGATTTAGTAATATAAATGATAAGTCAAACCTCTCTCTGCTTAAGTCACGACAGATCCCTTCAAAGCGCTTAGAGCGTCTATTTGTTGCCATGACGTAGGTTACTCGAATTTTTCTTGTGTTATTCGCTTGCATGATTTGTTCTCCCCTAAGGCTTTTATCTATTGACCATTTCCTTCCTGATAATTAATGATTAGTGATTTTCCATCTTTCTGATTAAAGGTATGATATTTTTTCCAAAATTAATCATTTCCTCTAGTTTTGGCCATCCCAACAATATAAATTGTGTAACGCCTATTTTTTTATATCGGATAAACTCCGATGCTATTTCTTCGGGCGTACCAACTAGAGCAATCAAGGGAGAACCATGAGTACGGACAGCTCCAGCCCAAAGATTATCAGATAACCATTCCTTCTCTGAGTTCTCGTACATTTCCTTAATCGAAACAGAATCACTTTTATTAACAAAGTTTTCTTCTTTATTTTTAATATCTTTAGTACCGACATCATCCAGGTTTTCAACTAAAGCCTTAGCAGCATTTACCGCTTCCTTTTTGGTTGCTCTAGCAATGACAGAAAGGCGCAGCCCCACTTCTTTTCCAGCTTTTAATACAGGTTCGATTGAACTGACGAGATTTTCCGGGGTATCGGCAAAGCGTATCCAACAATCTCCTTGTTTAATGGCTAGATCTCTTGCCAATAGGGAGCCACCGCCAATAAAAATATAGGGACGCGAACTTTCTTTGGATAGAAAAGGAGTATTCAATCTACCATCCTCAATTTTAAAGTATTTTCCTTCATAATTTACCGCTTCATTCTTATTCCAAAAAGAATTGCATATTGCCAGAAATTCTTCTGTCCGTGCATATCTTTCATCATGGGAAAGAAAGTCTCCATAATATCTTTGCTCTTGAGGTGAATAGCCTGCTACAACATTTAAACTTATTCGGTTGCCTGAAGTTAAGGCGGAGAAAGTATTAACTTGCTGTACAAATAATGTAGGTGAAAGCAGTCCAGAACGAACCGCTATCATGAACTTTGCTTTTTCTGTTTGTAAAGCAAGTGCGGTTGCCAGAAGAAGTGGATCGGGTTTGCCATAACTAAAATCAACGAGTAAAGATTCAATACCACTTGACTCTGCACTTTTACAGAACTCTTGTTGTGCTTTTACATCTGGCAGTGCAGTTTGCTGGACTTCATGTTGAAGTGCTCGTGTTATCCCCGTTCCCTCTCCGCCTTGCAGTAATCTCCAATGAAATTTTAAGGGTTTATTATTCTTTGTCGATGTATTTGTCATATTCACTCTGTTTGGATGGTAATTTAACAACTTTACTTTTGCTTCGCGAGCAAAGGCATAACTCCTTTAGCCAAATGAGTCATCTCTTCAATATCTGGCCAGCCCATAAAAAGATATTGGGTAATACCAATGGCCTTGTAGTCACTAATTGCCTTTGCAATGTTTTCGTAAGAACCTACTAAAGCGATCGCGGGAGGACCAAGATAAGGAACAGCACCAGTCCATAAGTAAGGAGTTACCCAGGGGAACTGCTCCTTTCCCGACAAAGTAAATACAGATTGGAATCCCTCAGAATCCGATTGTTTGTATACTTCTTCAACAACTTCTCGTGTTTTATCTCCGAACTTTCCTACGAGCGCCTGAGCTGCTGCTTCTGCCTCTTCTTGAGTTGGGCGAGTAATTAACGAAACTAATAAGCCAACTTCTTGGCCTTGCTCCAATACGGTTTGAATTTGAGGTTTAAGTTTCTCTGGTGCCTCAGGAAAACGCCAAAGACAATCAGCATACTTACCAGCTAGTTCAGCAGCAAGCGCTGAATTTCCTCCTAGAAAAATTTCCGGTTTACTTCTTTGTGGTGAAACAAAGGGTGTATTGATTTTACCATTTTCAATGTGATAATATTTTCCGGAGAAATTAACATCTCCTTCTTTTGCCCAAAAAGCATTGCATATAGCTAGAAATTCTTCTGTTCTTTTGAATCTTTCATCATGGTTTAAAAAGTCACCGTAATATCGAAGTTCTTGAGGAGAGCGTCCATTAACTATATTGACGTGTACTCTGCCATCGATCAAGCAAGATAGCGTATTGATTTGTTGCACGAATAAAGTTGGAGAAATCAACCCTGGCCTTACAGCCACCATAAAATTAATCTTTTTGGTCTTTTGACCGAGCATTACTGAAAGTAGCAGGGGATCGGGTCTGGTAAAGCCAATTGCCATGAGCATAGAATCAATCCCACACTCTTGGGCTCGTTGACACAAGGCAATTTGAGCCTCAAAGTTGAGAAGACCAGACTGATCGATCGTAGATTTGGCTCTTCTAAATGTATCTCCTGCTTGGGAAAGGCTCCAATGGAATCTTACACGCTTTTCCATAATTGAGTTTCTTTTTTTATCCAGATTATTACTATGAAAACGAACCGCTCTTCATTAAAATAATATGAATTCCAAGGCAAAATCCGTACAGCAACTTTAAGTATTTGGCAGAGCTAAGCATGATTAAGGCTTATATCCCTGTTCTTCTGGGAAGTTCTCGCACTCTAAGGCAGAGTGTGAAGGTGGCTCAGTTTATTTTAGAACAATTGCGGCTGGGCGATCGCGTCCAGACAGAACTCATTGACCTGCGCGAATATAGGCTTCCCATCTTGGAGGAGAGATTGAATGAGATGTCAACTCCTGGGCCCACTGTACTCCAATTCTGTTCTAAACTCGGTCAAGCTGACGGTGTCCTCATTGTCACTCCGGAATATAAGGGAGGATACCCTGGAGTATTAAAGAATGCCCTTGACTACCTCGAACCCCAGGCTTTGCGGTATAAGCCTATTGGTATCTGTACTGTGTCCTCTGGTGGTTTTGGAGGGCTAAATTGTCTGACGCAGTTACAACTCGTCTGTCTGGCGCTGGGAGGCTTACCTATCCCAGACAAGTTACCCGTGTCTAACGTACAGGAACTCTTTGACGAAAGGGGAAACTTACGTAATTCAGCATTTAAAACCAAGCTGGAATCGTTTATCGAGGAACTGGTTTGGTATACGGAGGCGATGATTAATCAAAAACAAGTCTCTAAAACACCAGTCCAGTAATCGCGATACTGCACCCTTACTGAACCGGCGTTCTAGGTTTCATAAACTAGCAGCAAAGTAGAGTCTTCTTGCCGCTGAATTCAGTACTTCCAGTTAATTCCGAAATTCAACCGCTTTCATCATACCCAGGTCTTCATGGTCTAACAGGTGGCAGTGCAAAACCGTGCCGCCTATATACTTTTTGTACTTTGTGCGGATCGTGACTGGGTGGTCTGGTGTAACCAGGATCGTGTCCCTCCAAACTCCTGTTTCTTCCCCCTTTTCGTTTCTGGTGATCACTTCAAACGGATTGACGTGAATATGAAAGGGATGGTTGAAATTAAGGGAAACCAGTGTCCATTCCTCAGTATTACCAACGTTCAATGCTAGTGGCAGCTCGTTATGATCGTATTCCTTATCATCAACTTGAGATTGGCATTTTCCTGTGGAACAGTCAAGGTTAAATGATAATACCCTTCTTCGGTCTACCTTGTGCGCTTCAATGTGTTCGAATTGTGCTTTCAGGTTGTCAGCTTTAGGTAACTCGGTCGGCAAATTCGTCGCTATCCCATTACTCGAAGGTGTCGCATCTTCTATTTCAACCAAAGCTATAACATCCTTTGCCTCCGTGGTGACCATCACTGATTTGTCAGGGCCGACAGGACGGTCAACTAATTTGTATAGTCCTGCCTTTTCCGGTGCCTTTACTAACACATCGCTTCTGTAGCCTGGCTCCAACAGGATTTCATCTTTTTCTTTCTCGTAGTGGGTTTTACCCACCGCCAAACCATCGACAGCAATTTCACGCATCATAAGCTTAGGTGGATTGCTATCCTTATTGCTATTCTTACAGTCCCCCTCCTTACACAAACTGAGGTTCAGTGTCTCCTGCACGCCTGCATGGATGAATCGCCAGCGCTGTACTTCACCTGGTTGCATGGTAATGCGAGGCAATAGCTGACCATTGATTGTGCTATGTCTGCCTAACGTTGTCCATTGATTCGGATTAAAAGAAGCAAAAAAATGTTGAACTAGACGAACTTCGTTTGGCGGACAGTCAACAGAAACTACACTGGATTGGTCTTCTTTAATATCATTTTCACGTTTACACTGATAGGGAATTTGCTGGAAGACAAAGACCTTATCGTAGTCACCCTTGATATTCAGCGTGCCCAGAACCTTGTCAAGACTTCTGGCATCAGTCCCCTCAACAATCAGTGTTCCTGCCATACCACTACTCACTTGCATTGCTGTTGATTCGTGATAATGGGGGTGATACCAGAAAGTACCAGGAGGATGATCGTCAGGAATCGCAAACTCGTACTGGAAGCTTTTACCTGGCTCAATGCCTACGTATACATTGTCGCTATTTCCTGTTGGAGAAACCTCCAATCCGTGAGTGTGCAAATTGGTAATGTTGAATTTACTTGGTGAGACCGCTGCTCTCTTAGTGCCAGCACTCTCATTGCAATCCTTATCATTCAACTCATTCACAATCTTAATTTGGAGCAGATCGCCCGGTTTTACTTTTAAAGTAGGTCCAACTAACAGTAGTGTATCCGGATCTTGTCCAGAGAGCGGTGCGTTGGAAGAGAGTAACTTGTAGGAGCGTAAGCAGACAGGATCTGGGCCAATCTTGTCCTTGACATATTTAGCCTCCAACTCTACGCTTAATACATTATCCTTTGACTCAAGCACTATTGGTGACTTGAAGGGTAAGCCTGCATTTTGAGTTGACTTAGACACTTCTTCTCGTGTCCAGGTTAATTGTGCACGAGAATCAAACACTTCTGATGGTATAACCCCTAGTAATGTGTCTGCCTTTGCAGGAGGAGTGCAGATTACTATTCCCACTATCAAAACAGCCACAATCAGTAAAGACTGAGAAATCAATGCGAAAACTTTTCTTAGGATAGACATACTTGTTTCATCTTCATAACTAGTACAGGGTGACGCAAATAACTGACCAGCTTAGCGGTCTTCTAGAAATCCCTCAAACTTCCAGACAAAAGGCAGGAATTATCGAAACGTTGAAACTCTATCAATTATCCGTATTAAATAAATAGATTTTTAATAAAAGTTTATGATTTCCCTACTTTCCCTACTTTTTGGACTCTTCCGTAGTTGATGACTATGAATACCAATTAGCGATTAAGTTAATCTACTTAATCTACAGAGCTAGTTGTGCTGGTGGAACAATACATTTTCCCAGCTACCCTCGACTACCGCTGATATAGGCTTCTGTAGTAGGTTGCTGAGGATTTTCAAAGATTTGTTGAACCGAACCCGATTCTATGAGTCTGCCACTGCCATCTTTGACCCAGAACAGAGCGACATAATCAGCAATTCGTCGAGCCTGAGCCAGGTTATGGGTAACAATTAAAATTGTGTATTTTCCTCGCAAACTTACAATTAGGTCTTCCACAATACCCGTCGTAATCGGGTCGAGAGCGCTGCAAGGTTCGTCCATTAACAGAATCTCTGGCTGCAATGCCAAAGTTCTAGCAATACATAAGCGCTGCTTTTGACCCCCAGAAAGGCGAAGTGCCGGAGATTTCAGCCGGTCTTTCACTTCATCCCACAAACCTACATCTACCAGAACCTGTTCAACAATTTCATCGATCCTCTGGCGATCTTTGACTCCATGCTCCCTTAGTGGAAAAGCGATATTTTTCCAAATAGAGAGGGGGAAAGGATTGGGTTTTTGGAAGATCATACCCACCCGACGGCGAAGCGCAACTGTATCCGTTTTAGGATGGAGAATATCTAAGCCCTCCAGCCGGACTTGACCGCATATTTTACAGTTGGGAATCAAGTCAGTCAAGCGATTGAGGCACGACAGAAAGCTAGTCTTGCCACATCCAGAAGGCCCAATAAGTGCAGTAATAGAACCTTTGGGAATGGAGAGGGTCACGTCTTGCAGAGCAAGCTGAGAGTTGTAGTATAGGCTCAATCGATCGATATACAGGCAAGGCAGAGGCAAATCATCCTCAGAAGGAGAAGAAATCAATTGTGTTTCTGATGAAGGCATATCCATAAGCGAGTCGCGATCAAAATACCAAGACTTGGTGCAAGCAGATATCAATTTTGGATCCTACTATGAAGCCAGTGCTCTCCTATCCAAATAGCAGCGCCATTAGTCACTAATAGTAGAATCATCAATACCACAACTGAGGCATAAGCACTGCTATCTCCACCAGAAACATTCATCGATAAGCTGTATATGTGCAGGGATAGAGTGCGGCCAGAATCCAGCAGAGACTCTGGCATCCGCTCAACGTAACCACTGGTATACATCAGAGCGGCAGTTTCAGCGATCGCTCGTCCGATTCCCAAAATCAATCCAGTCGCTAAACTAGGGACTGCAGCAGGCAACAACAAATTCAGGAGAGTTGTGGTGCGTGAGAGTCCTAGAGAGGCAGCGCCCAAGCGGTATTCATGGGGAACAGATCGCAGCCCATCTTCTACGGAGCGAATCAGAATGGGCAACACCATGCAAGCCAGGGTTAAACCTCCCGAAAGAATCGAAAATCCCAGTCCCAGGGTGACACAAAAAAAGGCATTGCCGAATAAACCGAAAACAATCGATGGAACACTCGCTAGCATATCTAAACTATGTCGCACCAACCGGCCAAACCAGTTATTCAATGCAGTAAATTCAGCCAACAATATGCCTGTTCCCAAGCCCAGGGGTACGGCAACTCCTAGACAAACGCTCAAAAGCAGCCCTGTGGAAACTAGAATTGAGGCAATGCCACCTTGGCGACCTGCATCTTCGGGTTCTGAAATCAGGAATTCCCAGGACAAGTGTCTGACACCATGCCAAATAATATCAAGTGAGATCCAGAGGAAAACTGCTGTGACGGAAATCGCAACTGCCCAAACCAGCAAACTCAGTAGGATGTCGGGGTAGGAAATCTTTTGGCTTCGTGTTACGAGGTTAGATTTGGTTGTCGCTAAACTGTGGGCGTCGCCTGAAGGATTGTTCTGACTTGGAGGGATAGCTTGTCTTGACATGCGGCTAAAAGTTCGTCCTTAATTCTGAATTTAGATGCAATATCCTGAGAACCTAGTAGTGATAGATCTCCTCTTGTGCGATCGCCTCTGCCAGTAGCACTAAAACAAGGTTTACCCCCATTAACAGCAGCCCGCTAACAAACAAAGCCGAGCGGTGATCTCCCAAAGCAAAATCCATTTCTAAAGCAATGTTTGCAGGTAGAGTCCGAATCGGATCGAATAGACTGCTAGGAATCTGAACAATGTTGCCACAAACCATCAAAACGATGATGGTTTCTCCGATCGCCCTACCCGTTCCCAGGATGATACTTGTGAACAATCCCGATCGCGCAGCAGGTAGAACAATCTCCCTGATGGTTCCCCAGCGTGACAATGAAAGAGCCACTGCACCTTGCAAATACTCTTGAGGTACTCCAGCTAAACTGGCGTCAGCAATTAAGGCAATTGTGGGTGTAATCAGGAGCGCTAGCAACAAAATACCAGCAAGTAAGCTCGCTCCTGGCGGGTGTAAGCGATTAATCAGCGGCACCAGTACCACTAATCCCCAAAAACCGTAGACAACACCGGGAATTCCTGACATGATCTCCAGCAATCGTCGATAGAAATTAGCAACAGGTTTGGGGGCGTAGTAGTGGCAAAACAAAGCTGACAAAATCCCTATAGGAGCAGCTAGTAGAACCGCACCTGCTACAACTAGCAGCGTACTGACCAGCATCGCTGTGAGATTATAGAGCCCTTGGGTGGGATTCCAATAAGCATCGCTCAAGAAGGGGAGTATGCCCACTTTCCGAAATATCGGCATGGACTCCAGAACCAGGAATCCGATAATAAACAGAACAATTGTTCCTACAATCGCTGCGATACCCCGCAGGCTCCAGACAAGTAACCGATCAACTTTTCGCGGGAACGAAGTTTTCTTTGCGAACGAGGTCATAGTTCTCCTTAGCCTGGGCAAAATCTATGAATTGCTTAGTCAATCCTGCAGGTTGTCCCTTTGTCACTAAGTTGAGCGGTCGCTTCCAGGGGAAACTTCCATTTTCAACATTAGCAGTTGTTGCTTTAACACCATCTAGAATGAGAAGTTTAACCTTCACACCCTGCTTAATGCTTTGTTCTGTAGAACCAATAGAAACATAGCCGATTGAGAAAGGATTCCCGGCAACTGTTTTAATACCCTGCTGGTCATCCCCAATCACAACATCAGCTTTAACCGCTTTATTGTCAATGCCAAAATAGTGCAAAAATAGCGTCAGTGTAGAACGTCCCTCTGCCTTGTGTACGATCGTTATAGGACTATCTTTACCACCTAAGTCTTTCCAATTCTTGATTTTCCCAGTGTAGACAGCAACAACTTGGTTTTTGACAATCTTATCTAAGGGGTTGTCTGCATGAACAATTATGCTAATCCCATCACGACCAATGAGAAAGACCTGCATCCCTTTTTGCTCTTCTGGAGTTAGGGCTTCAGAAACCATACCGATGTTAGACAATCCTTGACTTGCATCTGTCAAGCCCCGTGCAGAACCGCCTGTATGGACATCAATGCGAGTACCAGGATGCTGTTTTTCAAACCGTTTACCCAGTTCTGAAACCAAAGGGGCGATCGTACTGGCTCCGGTAATAATCAACTTTTGCTGGTTCAATCCAGCTTTGGGTTGTTCGGCACAGCTCGCGGACAAAAGACACAAAACTATACCCATTGCTAGATGTAGGGTTATTCTATGACTCATCATGTCTCTTGGTTCCTCTTACGAGTTATTTGTCTAGGTAAAAAAACCTGCTGATTATCCTAGCAGCTTCCTCTGATCCCTTAATGATAAATTTTGTATACTCAGCAGGCTCTATGACCGTGATTAGTATAACCGGATACGAAAATTTTTCCAATTTTATCTTTTAGTTAAAAATTGTTAAGTTAGGGGAAATTTTTAAACCAAAGTTATCCGTCAATAGTAGGATTTTTATCAAGTAATTTTTAGCAAGTCACACAGCCTACAAGTGTATGTATGCGTGAAGCTTGCGTAATTCCTATATCCTTTTTCACTTTCGGTGAAACTGAATGGGCAAGACAATATCTTCCCAAGGAAAAATGCTGTCTTTTTGCACCTGCAGACTAATGTTACGAAGATTAATGACTCAAGAAAAATTGACAATCACGATGGGTAATAAACTCCGGAAAATATTGGCGGTATTGGTTTTGGCAGTGGCGATCGCCCTTAGTGGCTTTCGAGAAGCCCTTGCCGATGATGCGCCACGCTCAGACGCTAAAATCTGTGGAGGACCACGCAGTCAGCTAGAAAAAAACCTGCGGGTTTCCCTGAAGAATCCATCACCTAAACCAGGGGATAGACTGCTCACATACGAAGGTTGTCCAGAAGAAATGGGCGCTTGGTATATGCTGCCAATGCCTGAAGAGAAGGATCGGATGCAAGCTGTCCACGCAGCGGTATTACCCGACAACAAAGTCCTAATTGTCAACGGCAGCAGCAACCGCAACCATGTAACAATAGAAGGCAAGATAGAAGACGGTGTTAATACTAAGAGTAACGATGTCGTCAACAACACCTCCATCTTCGATCCTTCCCTTTCCGATCCCTATTACAACAACCAAAAGCCAGACTTCAACAAATCTCCCTTCCAGCGCATTAGCTCACCCGAGGCACTGTTGAACGGCGAAAGCAATGACCCGTTCTGTTCAGGTCATTTACACCTGCCTAACGGGGATGTGCTATTTATCGGGGGCAGCCGACTATATTACCCTGGTGTAAAATTCTCCGGGTCAAAACAAGCCAATATTTATCACTGGAAAGAGAACACTTGGGAAAACCTGGGTTTAACCAAGGATGGTCACTGGTATCCTACTCTCATTCCTCTAGCGGACGGGGCGATCGCTTCCTTCTCCGGATTCACAACAGATCCCTCTGGGATCATTAGCACTCTGGTGGAAATCTACGATCCCAACCTGAAAGATCCTCAAAATCCTCAAAAAGCTTGGCAGTCTATCGATGTCAAGGATCTCCCCAACAATCCGTTTAAAACTCGGATGAACGACGAGAGTTTCGGCTCTGACATCATAGATCTCTACGCCCGCATACTACCTACCAAACAGAAAAACCGATTCTTAATCACCGGAGATGGCGGTGGTAAAAATGAACCTAAGATTGCACACGCAAGTGTCCATAGCTATTTCGTAACCTTCAACAAAGGGGACGATGGAAAATATTCCATTAGCTTCGAGGCTGGTCCTGAGAGAAAAGCCATCAACAAAGTCTATGGCACGTCCGTACTCGACCCCAGTTCTCCTAACGGGGATGTGCTCTTAATGGGTGGCATCATGGGCACCAATAACATTGGTATTGGCCCTGGAAAAGATGTCATCCAGGGAGCAACCATCGTTTCTAGTTTAGAGCGTTGGAAAGCACCACAAGACACTAGCAAAGGCTCGTGGGAGATCGATCGGGACTTCTTTGGCAAAATCGATGAGGACATCCTGCTAAATACTGAGGACATCGTAAATGGCAAGGTGAAGAAATTTCCACTCAATTATAAGTATGACAAGCAGTCCTCAATTTTGGGTCGCTATGGCAAGCGGGCTATGGAACAAGCCGTCATTCTACCCACCAAGGAAATTTTGGTGGTCAATGGGGGTAACTACGCCGAAACCCGTCCGGCTTACAACCCCACGCTGTTGATACCCGATGCCACCAAGACCAACCACCAAGGCTTCCGCACCAAGCTGATGAACCCGGATGTTGAACCGAGGCTTTATCACAATACGGCTTTGCTCTTGCCGGATGCACGGGTGTTAGTCATGGGTGGTAACAACTCTCGTGCCGCTAGATTTGATAAAGACGGAACGGTTCGTCTGGATACCAAGAACGATTTCGCGTTTGTTAACAAAGGCACTGAAGGCAATAGCGGTGAGATCTGGCAACATGCGATATTTTACCCGCCCTATCTCTTCGGAGCGAGCGATCGGCCAGAAATCGAGGGAGATCCTAAAACACTGCAATACGGCGCGTCTCAAACCATTTCTGTGAACAATTTCACTCAAGAGGGGGACGGTTCTCTAGTTCTCGTGAAATTGGGCTCGGTCACCCACTCCTTTGATAATGGTCAACGACTGGTAGATATCAAGATCGACAAGCAACCGAGTCAATCCTTTGCAGCGCCAGAGTCAACACCTGAAAACCCTGTGACTCACTACAGGTCTACCATTACCTTCACTGCTCCCACCGACGACCACTTTACCCCTCCCGGCTACTACATGGTGTTCTACCTCAATAGTGCCGGGAAGCCCTCCCACGCCAAGATCGTGCAATTAGTCAAGAGCTAATTGCCTGGTCGTTAATTCTTCCACAGGGGAGATATTCCTAGTAGTTTTTTAAACTTACTGTTTGTCAAATATCTCCCCGTCTGACTCTCAACCAAACAAAATTAGGTAAACCTGAACTAAGGAGTTAGTTATGACAACCGCCAACGAGAAACCTGCTGTTAATAAAATTGACCTCAACGAAATCATCGAAATTGTTACCCCTTTTGATGAGGTTAAAGACTATGAATCCCTGTTAGCTGAGATACAGGGCAACATCATCAAATCACATGGACGAAACCATGCTGTTTATTTGTTCTTGAAATTCAAGAAAAACGAGGAGGACGAAGAGGAGGCTAACAAGGACATCGAAAAGACCAAGCAATGGATTGGCAGTTTTAGTCACAAGTATGTTACCTCAGCACTGGAGCAAGCCAAGCAGGGAAAGCGCTATCGGCAGAACCAAGAAGTACCCGGCAAAGACGTACCCGCCAAAGTATTTGCCAACTTCTTCTTGACAAGGGCTGGTTATATGCACTTAGGCTATACCTACGATCAGTTGCCCACTGAAGACGCATTTCGGCAAGGGATGCAAGATGTCAACATGCAGCAGGAACTCGGCGACGATTCCAGTCAATGGGATGCGGAGTTTCAAGAGGAAATTCATGCTCTCGTCTTGCTCGCAGCTGATAAAGGAGTAGGTTCCAGAAGCGACGAGCTAAAGAAGTTAGAGCAGGAGGAAAAGAATCGGCTGCATGAGGTGCCTATTCTATTGCAAGAAAAATTAGAGGTTCTAAAAAAAGAGCTAGGTTACATCACCGACGTTATCCACGAGCAGAACGGTTACGTCCTCAGAGATCGAAACCTTGAAGAGATTGAGCACTTCGGATTCCGAGATGGAGTCAGTCAACCGCTGTTTCTTAAACGGGATATTGATAAGGAAAGAGAACATAACAACTTTGACCAATGGGATCCCCGCGCACCCCTAAGCTTGGTTTTGTTTAAAGATCCCTTGGGCGATACCGAAAAGCAAAGTTACGGCAGCTTCTTGGTGTTCCGCAAACTGGAGCAGAACGTTGGCGGCTGGAACAGAGATGTGGTCAGACTGGCTAGAAAATTGTACCCAGAACTTCCTAAATTGGTCGTTACTGAAAATGGTACAGAAGTGAATTTCATAACAGATGAAAATGGTCAAAAGGTGACTCGAGATTGGAATGGTAAACGACTGGAGGAGCCACTCAAGAACAAAAAACCTCTAGATAAGGAAAGTCTCCCAGAGACACTGCAAGAGTGGATGGTGAGGTTGAAGCTAACACCGGATCAATGCAAAAACGTAGCACTAGCAGAAGCATACACTATGGGACGTTTCCGCGATGGAGAACCAACGGTCCTCTCCAATCAGCCAGGTTCTAATCCAAAACATCCAAAGAACAACTTTAATTATGAAAATGATTTGCAAGGTTCCAAGTGTCCCTTCTTCTCCCATGCTCGCAAGGTCAATCCTCGTGGAGATACCGGAACCGCATCCATTGTCGCCACGCCCGTCGCTCTAGAAGAGGAGAAGATGCATCGCATTGTCCGGCGGGCAATCAACTATGGTCATCTCCCTAGCGAAGTGCCAGAAAAGGACGCTGGACTGCTGTTTATGTGCTTCCAAGCTTCTTTAACAAGTCAGTTCAACTTCATGCAGAAGGCATGGGCTAAGGAACAGAACTTTGTCAAGCGAGATGTGGGAACCGATGTAGTCATTGGTGTAGAAAAGAGAGACGATAATGGAAGATCACTTACGGAGACATACAAGTTTCCAAAGGCGTGGGAATCTCAAGCAACGACGGAAGCTGATTTCAAGCATTGGGTAACCATGAGAGGCGGAGAATTTTTCTTTGCCCCCAGCATGAGTTTCCTCAAGGCTCTCGCTCCCAAACCCCGTCGCAATCGCGAAACCCGCGACGATGTTGTATTTCGGGGAGTCCCTATACAAGAGATCGAAGCTGGTAAGAAGATTATCATGGAACTCTTAGATTACCAGCGCCAGAACTGGGCAATTGGTCTACACGGAGATACCAGACAGCCGGACCAATTCCTCACCTTCTTCAACCAGCGAGAGCTGCCATTCAAGTTTTATCTACTGAATCAATTTCAACTGGGTAACTCCAACGCCTACAAAGAGAACATCAAAACGCTAGCTGAGTACCTGGAAGATGCAATCAACCAGGAGATTGAAGCAAGCGAATATAAGATCGTTGAACTTAAGGAATACCAACGGCTGGGCTGGGATATTGGTGTATTTTGCAGAAACGAAGCCTGGGAGACGGACACACTTGTTAATTTCTTTGGCGAGCGAGAGCTGCCATTCGAGTTTTATGTGCGGAGTGAGGAGACTGTACCGGCTCGCTCCGATGCCTACACAAAGAACATCGAAACGCTGGAGACCTACATCGCAAGCGTGAAAGGCTACATCACAACGGCGATATTCCACTTTTCTACCATCATATCAGTGAGACTGGTTTCCAAGCTCGATAACATGGTATTGTCTCTCGTCAAGGCAGATCGAAACGATCGGACAAATGTTGTTGTGTACTCGAAGGAGGAGAACGACCAAAAGCAATTATGGCAACTAAAAGCTGCTGAAAAGGACGAAGCTGGAAAGACGACCTATTACTACGTGGTTAACCAACACAGTGGCAAAGTGTTGCATGTGACGTCTGGCGATAAACCTAACTGGCGCGTCGTCCAGTTTGCTCAACAAGGTAATGACAACGACAACCAGAAATGGAGATTGGAGAGTGCCAAAGATGGCTCTTACTACCTGGTGGCCAAACACAGTGGCAATGTGCTGTATGTGACTGGCACGGGAGAGGGTACTGACGTCATCGAGCATACTAAAGATCTAAGCGACAACCAGAAATGGAACATTGAATTTACCTAAGCTGTCACGCTGAGTCATTTTCAGCTTTAACTTTGTCGATTAGGTTTAGACTAACTGCGCTGAAAGTGCGGTTAGTCTATTTTCCTAAAGTCCAGTGCCTGATGGGTGACCTGCAAGCTAAAGGCTGTGTAATAGCGGTTCTCATTTGCATACACCCCACACCTTTTTCTACTGCAATGTATGGCACTCAAGCCTTAAAGCGCTATATAAATAAGCTTTCTAAGAATTCCGGCTAGACCTAAAGGAATAGTTCTTCTCCAGTCTTATCCTCATGAGTTGTATCCTAATAATCAGCTTAAATTGACTAATTGACATACCACATCTGTAGAGAGCTAGATCGTGAAACAAATAACCCAATATACATGTCACATGAAGGCCGACCAGCGGCCTAGTGTAAAGGAGCCCCTCGATCTTTCGCCCCTAGTCGGTGACTGGGTCAATACTAAGCCAGACAGCAGTTACTTGGTTCGACTCGTCCTTACTGAACAGGACGGTCGCCTTTTGCTCCGGGTTTTTGGAGCCAACGAACCCGATCCCATTGACTGGGGTGAGGTTGAAGCGGTGCCTTACGCGGCAGGAACCTCAACCGTAGCAAGGGGATTCCACGCTTTTTACAACCAGGAAGGGATTGAGAGGCATCTGGTGGCAAACGAAAAACAGGAAATCCTGGTCATTCAGTCCTATACTCGCTACTTGGATGGTAGCGATCGAACCAGTCACATTGGTCGCGAGTTTTATCATCGCTAGTGGAAAAGGAGTATTTCAAGATGGATCGAAACGACTTTGACGATGACCAGTCCAAAATGGACACCGTTATTGATTTCACGCGTGTTTTGGGCACCTGGATCAACTCCAACACAAAGACCAGATGGATCGAGAAATTTACCCTGACCAAGCAGGATGAGCAAATCATCATGCACGCTTATGGTGCCCAATCCCCCGAAGATTGGGGTAAGAGTGAGGTTACGCCGTTCGTGGATCGCATGAATAAGGAGAACGCTTTCAGTGCGCGATACGATCGCGATTCAGTAGAATCCTTTTTGGCAGCTAACATGAACAAAGGCTTGTGCATCATTGCCGGGTTTCACAAGTTTAAGGATGACAAGCAAACCGATTTTTGCCGGGAGTTTTACTATCGGCTGGAGTAATGAAACCAGCGAAGAGGTCATGCTTGGCTTCATTAGCACGTGGAAACAAGTCTCTTGAAACTTTATTTAATGACTTCCAATTTAACTCTAAATAAGCAAACCTTGATTGAGCGTGTTAGCCAACTTGCACGCGATAAATTCGCCTCTCGCGCCCCAGAGTACGATCGCACTTCCAGCTTTCCAAGGGAAGATTTTGAAGACCTGTTTAATGCAGGTCTCAATGCGCCTGCTGTTCCCACAGAATATGGCGGTCTAGGGTTAGGACATGATAGCGATATCTTTACCCTCTGGATGATGACCAAGGAACTGGCCAAGGTGGATTTATCCCTAGCCCGTTGCTGGGAAGGACAGGCCAATGCCCAGGTAATACTTGCGGCTATGGCAAATGAGTCTCAAAAAAAGCGTTGGTTTGAGGGTATTGTCGATCGCGGTGAGAAATGGGCGGCTTGGAGTGGAGAACCGCAGTCTCAAATTCCAGGTCAAAAAGTTGGGGTGGGGACAACCGTTCAAGTGGTAGATGAGGGCTACATCGTTAATGGCACAAAGGTCTTCGCTACCAGCGCCCCAGCAGCACAGTGGGCAGTTCTGCTTGTCAACCCAGCAGGGGCTGGGGGCTCGCGTCATACCAATAGCTCACCGGCATCTGTACTGATGCTGGGCTGCAATTTATCCGACCCCAGTGTTAGTTTTGATGATAGTTGGTGGCAGCCAATTGGCATGAAAAGTACAGTGAGTTACCTGGTTCGCTTTGAGGAGACTTTCATTCCTAAAGAAAACCTGATTGGCTATCCAGGACAGTACATCCTTGAGGAGTGGCAGACGCGGTTTACGCCTCATTATGGCGCTGCTTTTCTAGGGGCGGCTGAGGGAGCCTATGAGTATGCTTTGGCATACATTAATAAGCAGGAAAAAGGGCACGATCCCTACGTACAGCACCGGATTGCTAAGGCAGCAATGAATATAGATACTATGCATTTCTGGTTGCGGCACACAGCCACTCTCTGGGAAACAGGTCAGCAGTTAGGGGCCAAACAAGCAGGCAATCGCGCCCGTTACATAACTGAGCAACTGGCTACTGAAACGGTGAACGACTGCATAAACACTTGTGGTGCTCGCTCCCTGATTCAACCGAGTCCGATAGAGCGAATATTGCGAGACTTGTCCTTTTACGTCCTGCACGATAATCGCGATCGCGTTTTGTCATCCATTGGTCAGGAAATTCTAGGGCAGTCCTACGATCGTTCCTATTTTGGACCCGGCCCTAACCCAACGCCCTAAGCCGAATCGTAGCTTAGCAAATAGCGATTGATATTGTTTCCGGTGGGATCGGAATGATAAAGTCAAGGTCAATAATTCCACATTCCCCCACGGACCACTCCCCATCATGTAGGAGTGCAACCGGAATAGATATGATGCTGCTGGTCGCTGTTGACATCGAGGGCTTTTGACGAGTGAAAGACGATCGCCCTCCTTGTCACCCTTCAAAATTTTAAGTGGGAAGGCGATTCCTGCTAAAAAAACTAATTAATCATCGAGGCCAATGTATCAATATGTCATTGATCTAGCGAGCCGTGGTTCTCAAAAAAATTTACCTTTGGATATGATGTTTTTTGTCACTGGTTTGACGTATTATTTAATAATGGGAATATGAGCAATTTTTAAAATCCTGTTTCTATTCCCATTATTAAATAATATCATGACAAGGGCAAGAAGTAAAGCGCTAGACAATTTTTTTTAGATATAATTAATAAAACTAAAGCGTAAAATTAGCAAGTTGGAGATAGGACATTCGCGACAATTATGACAGAGGATTACGACTTGTTTGTGATAGGTGCGGGTTCCGGCGGATTGGCGAGTTCCAAGCGAGCGGCATCCTAGGGCGCAAAAGTGGCGATCGCCGAAAATGACTTAGTAGGCGGAACCTGCGTAATTCGCGGCTGTGTCCCCAAAAAACTCATGGTGTACGCCTCAAGATTCCCAGAGCAATCAGTCACGAAAATGTCCCGTCAGCGATATTTTCTCAGCCGGAAGCTGCGACAGTCGGCTTAAACGAAGTGCAGGCTAGAGCAAAGTTTCCCGACTCGATTAAGTGCTACAGGGCCAAGTTTAGGCCGATGTTTCACGCTTTGACAGGTGCAGACGAGAAAACTTTTGTCAAGTTAATCGTTGAGACTAATACCGATCGAGTTTTGGGCGTGCACATGGTTGGGAAAGACGTGGGTGAGATTATTCAAGGAATGGCGATCGCGGTTAATATGGGAGCTACCAAGAAAGACTTCGACGCGACTATTCGCATTCACCCATCGACTGCTGAAGAGTTTGTTACTCTGCGGTAAAGCGGGCGAAGCAGCCAGGGGTTTAAACCCCTGCCTAACAGCCTAAAGTCGGTTAAAATTCAGATATTGCACCATTTTCCAGAACAGGCAGGATGCCTGTTCCACAGAAAAATAAAATTTTATTGTGGGGTGGGCATCCTGCCCGCCCGTAAAGCGATTAATGAGTAATTCAACCAAACAAAACAAAATTTTAGCATTCTATCTCGGTCAGCAGCCTGATTCACAAGGTCGGGCGATCGAGGATATTTGGTCGTGGGATTACCAGAAGCTGGAATCCGTGCACAATTACATTCAATGGCTGTTTCCGCTAAGAGAAAAGAGTCGGTTTAATTCCAGTGCTCCTACTTTAAATGATGAGGTGATTCAAGCTTTTAGAACAAGTGAAGAGTTGAGAAATCGCTTAGTCCATTCGTTCACTGTCATGCTGGCGTTTTACGGGTTGGAATGTCGCGAAGGGGAAAACGCAGAAATTGTAATTGCCAAATCCGAGGAATATTTGTCAAGAAAAAGAGAGTGGATTGAAAGATTTAATCACAACTACCTGCGGTTGACTAGGATTCTCACAAGTTTGACAGAGTTGGGATTGAAAAATTACGCTTTAGCTCTTTTCCAATGTTTAGATGAGATCTATAAAGAAGAAAAAGCAAGTATTGGTTTAGAAACTTATACTTATTGGAAAAAGGCTGTAAATAGTTAGAACCGATAATTGAGAATTATCGCTATAGCAAACCCTACAGCCCACAAGAAAATTAAATTTTTGTGGAACACGCCCGAAAGCCTGTTAGGGACACGCTCGCGGGGCTAGAACTAACGCCCCACAAGAAAATTAAATTTTTGTGGAACAAGCCCGAAAGCCTGTTAGGGCTGGCTAGGACCAACGCCCCACAAGAAAATTAAATAAATTTTTGGGGAACAGGCCCGAAAGCCTGTTGCTGACATTGGTGCAGTTTTCCACCCCAGGCGGATTAATGCTCAAAATAATATTTTAAATAATTTGAACCTTTTTTGCGATCGTCCTGTCTAAACCCTTCAGATAACGAACTGGTGAGGGAGACTTCACAGGTGTTAGCTGTGTCAGCCAATGTTTTAACCGATAACTGTTCCGACTCGGACTTAGTTGCTGAGTGTCTAAAGGGCGATCGCACTTGCTTTCGCTACCTTTACAAACGCTACCAACACAAAGTCAGGTCAACCCTTTACCAACTCTGCGGCCCGTCGCTTCTTGACGATTTAGCCCAAGAAGTATTCCTGCGAGTCTGGAAAGGATTGCCCAAACTCAAGCACCAGGAAAACTTTTCTACTTGGCTTTATCGAATCACTTGGAATGTGGCTTCCGATCAAAGACAAGCATTTGCTAAACAGCATTCTTTTGACTCCCAACTCAAAAATCAAGAAGTAATGGATCGGGTTATTCTCAAAGATAACACATCGGACTTGATGCAGTTGCACTATCAAGACTTAGTGCAGCGGGGACTGGAGCAATTGAGCTTTGAACACCGCAGCGTTTTGGTGCTGCACGACTTAGAAGACATCCCGCAAAAAGAAGTAGCCCAAATTTTGGGAATGCCGGCAGGGACTGTCAAATCTCGCGTGTTTTATGCCCGAAATTCTCTGCGGCAATTTTTGCAAAAACAAGGGGTGGAGGAGCTGTGAAGGACAGAATTAGCGACAAAAAGTTAGTCAATTTCTTGAAGCAATATCGCCCAAACGTTCCCGAAGCTGCGCCCGATTTTGAGCAAGAACTTTTAGCAGCAATAGACAGGAATGATGCGGCTGCAAGAGAGCTCAATTATCTAGGAAAGCCGCAATTTACCAGGTCTAGTAAAAGGTCAGGCATTCTCTGTTTTCCCAAGTGGGCTTTTCCTTCTGCGATCGCTGCTAGCCTGCTAGTTTTTTGGTCGGGCTATCGTGTGCTAGTTCCCGCACAATTTCATGCGGATGAGGCGGCGCATCTAGAAGCATTTCTCGTAAATAATTGGGAGGGTGTATTGAACGATTCTCCTGGGGAAAATTCGCTCGATCGCCCGCAAACAGACTGGTTGACTTTCACCTATGCTGCTGACACCGAACCGCCAACAAATAACTAATCTTTAAGAGGTAATTTTCATGTCTATTCGCCGCCTTTCTGCCGTAGCTTTTTTAATGCTGACCCTCGGCAGTGCAACCGCAGCAACAGCCGTTTCCAACCCCGTCGAACCTCAGACAATTGCCCAAAACCAGCGTCCCAATCGACCAGGTGGCAAGGAAGGTGGGATGTTCGATAAACTCAATTTAAGCGCCGACCAAAAGCAGAAAATGCAGGCAGTTCGCGATCGGTACAAAGACCAAGTTTCCCAGCGGATGCAAGCAGTCCGCCAAGCCAGACAAGAATTGGAAACGATGATGGCCGGCACGGCAAATGCCAGCCAAATGCGCGAAAAACACCGTCAAATAATCGGATTGAGGCAGCAGTTGGAAGAGGTGCAATTTGAAAGTACACTCGCAATGCGAGAACTGCTCACGCCCGAACAGCGCAGCCAGTTAGCTCAAATGATGCAGCAGCGCCGACAAACTGCTAAAAACCGGATGCAAAACGGTCAAAAACCGCAGTAGTCAAAAACCGCAGTAATTGACGAGTAGTTTTGAGTGAATCGCAGGGTGCGTAGTGCGCACTCTGCGATTCATTGTAAGCAGGTATAAATCAATAAATGCAGGCAGGGAGAAACGCTGCTGTTCTGTAATCTATGCAAGGGCTTTCTATCTTCGTAAAAGCAGTCTAAAAACGCAGCAATTTCAAGTATATTCGATTGCTTTATCTCTGGGAAAATCAGTAAGCTGTCGCGCATTTAAATTGCATATTAGAGGCGGGCGGGACGCCCACCCCACAAGAGTTTTATTGTTTTTTGAGATACAATTTAAATGCAGAACAGCTTATATATTTTTATCTAATTAGGCGGTTTAATTATTTTTAATAAGTCATATTAAGTTAAAATAATATGTTGGGAACTATCATAAAAATTTCTGGATGAATTTACAGAAGGATTCGAGTTACATTTATTTACACGGATTTGCTTCAAGTCCCGATTCAGCTAAGGCTAAATATTTCCGAGAGCGCTTTTGGAACCTAGGAATTGACCTAAAAACTCCTGATCTAAATCAAAACGATTTTTCCTGCCTCACTCTCACCCGCCAATTAAACCAAATAGAAACAGAATTTTTGCCAACCCAATCCTCCAAATCTCCCACAGAAAATGTAAAAAATTTAGGGGGAGTCACCATAATAGGGTCTAGTTTTGGGGGACTGACAGCCGCTTGGTTGGCCCAGCGACAATTGTCAGTAAAACAAATAGTTTTGTTAGCACCGGCTTTTCAATTTATCTCCCACTGGCTGCCACTGTTGGGACACCAACAGTTAGAAAAGTGGCAGTCTGAGAAATATCTGCCCGTTTACCACTACCGCGAACAGCGTTATCTGCCGCTGCATTATCAGTTTGTGGCAGATATGGCTCAATACCCTGAAGAAAAATTAATGCGGTCAGTGCCTACGTTAATTCTTCACGGCAAGCATGATACAATAATACCGATTCAAGCTAGCAGAAATTTTGCCGCTAACCGTCCCTGGGTGCAATTAATCGAATTAGAAGACGATCATTCTTTGGGAAGTGTCCTAGCGGAAATTTGGGAAGCGATGCCAAAGTTTTGCCAATTCAAAAATTAAAATTTGACCAACTTGCAAGTCTTAACACTCAAATGACTGAACAAGATCGATCGACTCGCACCTTAGCCGTTGACATTGGCGGAAGCGGCATCAAAGTTATGGTTTTGGACGGTGAAGGCGAGCCCCAAACCGAACGCAGCCGTTTAGAAACGCCTCAACCGCCGAAACCTGAACCCGTACTAGAGGCGATCGCCTCTTTAGCTAGCGGACAAGGGGAATTTGACCGAGTATCCGTTGGTTTTCCCGGCGTCGTCAGTGGCGGCTTCATCAAAACCGCAGCAAATTTAGATCCGTCTTGGATAGATTTTGACCTACAAACTACCCTCAAAGATCGCTTGGGAAAACCTGTGCGAGTGGCTAACGATGCCGATATTCAAGGATTGGGAGCAATTGCTGGGACGGGGGTAGAATTAGTAATTACCCTTGGCACAGGTTTCGGTTCTGCCTTATTTGTCGATGGTATCTTGGTGCCAAATCTAGAATTAGGACATCACTCGTTTCGCAAAGGGGAAACTTACGAACAGCAATTAGGGCGATCGGCATTAGATACAGTCGGTGCCAAAAGATGGAATCGCCGTCTGGAAAAAGCGCTCACCTCTCTGCAAAATCTCTTTAACTGCGATCACATTTACATCGGCGGCGGCAATACTAAAAAGATTGTTTTTGATTTACCACCGCAGGTTAAAATAGTCCCCAATGTGAGCGGTTTGTTGGGCGGAATTGCTTTGTGGCGCGATTGAATAAACTTTGTGGCAAAAATGCCCATCAATATTAAAGAAACTGGGTTTTTTGCCCGGATTAAACGTAATAATCCAGTTTTTTCGTAAAAAACCCGGTTTCTGAATCGAGAACAGTTGATTTGGTTTTTTGGCTGGTGCGTTAGCGGAGCCCTCGAAGAGGATCGGGGTTTAAAAAATTATTCACCCATCGGATCGCGGTAGCGTTTGGGTTCATCCTTGCGAAACAGATTCGCCAAACCGAGGATGCCCAACAAACCCAAAGCACCCCAATGCTGGTTGTCGCCCTTGCTTTCTTGAAAGGGAGTTCTGTCTAGAACAACTCCATTAGAATTAGTATTGTTCTGTGCCGGATCGGAGTTAGTTTGAGCTGAGGCAGGCATAGCTGAAGGGAGAACAGCCAAACTTAAAGCTATGAGGGTAGCGGCGGTAGTTTTAGATATATCGGAAGTCTTGACTTTCATAAAAAAACTCGGTAAGTGGGAAACTCAGAGGCTTGAGCCTAGAGAGGAAAACGACTCGGCGATTTCAATCGCCTTGAATCCCCTTACGGGGTAGAGGGGTATAGTTGCCCCTCTGGTGAGGTATGGTTGCCTCGCTCTCCTTGCGGAGTAAAGTTCGCTTTGCCAAGGTTATCGCGGCTTTTTGCGATTGCAGCACTGTTTCAGTGACTTTAAAACTGTTTAACTGCAAACAACAGAGCGGAAAACTAGCGTCGCATTCTCCGGTGTTATGACCTCAATAACGTAGCCAGTTAAGGCTTAGGCGGGTCAGTACAGCTTGGTTCGATTTCTCTTACAAGCTCAGCGGCTTTAGCCCGCTCGTTACTGACACTCGGTTCCAAATATCAGCAGTTACTATCTCAAAATAATCAATTTGCCGCGCCTCCGGCATCAATCGAGCGACATAAACTCACTTCCCTCTCTCCTCTTGCTTTCGAGATAGAAAAGGCTATATCCTAAGTTTAGACGCCTGTGATACAGCATTCGTAAGTCGGCATTAGGCAAAAATTTCAGCAGCGAGGTAAAAAATGAAAATTTTTGCATTCGTAATTTTTCTTGACTTGTGCCTTCTGCCTTGCTTTGTAAGGTGACAATCTCAATCAAAAGTTTAAAATCATACCATGCTTCCCTTTATCCGAAAAGACTTAGCCGAACTTACCGCATACACTCCCCATCCCGGAGGCGCGTCAGGAGAATCAGCGCACTCGGAAAGTGTACTCGATCGCCTCGATACGAATGAATGCCCCTACGACTTACCAGAAGAATTAAAAAAAAAGCTAGCTTGGACTTACCAGCAGTTAATTGAGACAAATCGTTATCCCGACGGAGGCCACGCAGCGCTCAAAGAGGCGATCGCCCAATACGTCAATGAATCAATCACAATCCCCGCGCTAGGTGGGGTTGCACTGCCCAAAACCGCCATTACAGCCGACAATATTTCTGTGGGCAACGGTTCCGACGAACTAATTCGATCGCTCTTAATAGCTACTTGCTTGGGCGGTACAGGCTCTATTTTCGTTGCGAATCCCACCTTTTCGATGTATGGAATAATCGCCCAAACCCTCGGCATTCCCGTTGTGAGTGTTCAGCGGAAAGAGGAGAATTTTGAAATCGATATCGAGGCTGCTAAAAGGGATCTCGCCCAAAATCAAAATCCCCCCGTGCGCGCCGTCTTTGTCGTTCATCCCAATTCCCCCACAGCCAATGCTTTGACACCAGATGAAATAGAATGGCTGGAAAATTTGCCCTCAGAAATATTAGTAGTAATTGACGAAGCTTATTTTGAATTCAGCCAAAATACTTTAGCCGGCCAATTGCACCATCACCCGAATTGGATAATTTTACGCACATTCTCCAAAGCATTTCGACTAGCATCAATGAGAGTCGGATATGCGATCGCCCATCCCGAACTCGCAGCCACCTTAGAAAAAATCCGCCTCCCCTACAACCTCCCCAGTTTTTGCCAAGTTGCAGCAGAATTAGCCCTAGCGCAACGGCAATTATTGCTGGCAGTAATTCCCGAAATAATCTCGGAAAGAGGCAAATTAATTGCAGCGCTAACTCAGTATCAAAAATTGCAAATTTGGCCGAGTGCGGCTAACTTCGTTTACCTGCGGGTGAAAGCTGGTGAGGGCAAATCCCCCCAACAGGAACACCAACAAATCATGCAGCACCTAAAAGATCGAGGTACTTTAATTCGGCATACTGGGGGAGGTTTGCGAATTACGGTGGGTAGCCCGGAGGAAAATCAGCGAACAGTCGATCGAATGGCAGCGATTTTCGATTAAAATTAATATCCACCGTTGCTCAATACAATGCTAAAATCATGAACTCTGTAGAACTATTCAGCGGCGCAGGAGGCTTAGCAATAGGCGTATCAAAAGCCGGCTTTTGTCATAAAGCAGTTATCGAGCGGGATAAAAAGGCCTGCGAGACAATTCGCGAAAATCAGCGTCGGGGTGTAAAAGCGATCGCCAACTGGTCTGTTTTTGAGACAGATATCGCTAAATTCGATTTTACATCGCTAGAACTCAAAGAGGGGGTAGACCTCCTAACTGGAGGGCCGCCCTGTCAGCCTTTTTCTGTAGGAGGAAAACACTGCGGGAGTGAGGACGATCGAAATATGTTTCCGCACTTTTTTCGAGCCGTGCGAGAACTCAAACCCAAGGCATTTGTTATCGAAAATGTTAAAGGTTTATTGCGTTCCTCCTTCACTAAATATTTTGAGTATATTGTCCTACAACTCACTTATCCAGAAGTTGTACAAAGACTGGATGAGGATTGGCCCCATCACCTGTCCCGGTTAGAACAGCATCATACCGCCGGTCGCGGTGACGGACTATCATACCGTGTAGTGTTTCGCTTACTCAACGCGGCAGACTACGGCATTCCCCAAAAGCGCGAAAGGGTTTTTATTGTAGGTTTTCGATCTGACTTAGGATTAGAGTGGTCTTTTCCTGAACCGACTTGTTCTCAGGAAGCCTTGCATTGGGATCAATGGGTGACTGGCAATTATTGGGAGCGCAATCAAATCTCTAAAAGCGATCGTCCAGACATACCTAGCAAGCTTTCCTCGCGCATCTTCAATCTTCAGTTCAATCTTTTTCCACCTCAAAAACAGCCTTGGCGCACAGTGCGCGATGCCATTTCGGACTTACCACAAGAAGGCAATAAAGAAAGCCAAAACAGCATACTAAATCACATTTTTATACCAGGAGCCCGAAAGTATCCAGGCCATACGGGCAGCTTGTTAGATGAACCAGCTAAAACTTTAAAAGCAGGAGTTCACGGTGTCCCTGGAGGAGAAAATATGTTAGTTGCTCCCACGGGACAGGTGCGTTACTTTACGCTTCGCGAAGCTGCTAGACTGCAAACTTTCCCTGACGAATACTTCTTTCCTCACAGTTGGACAGAAACTATGAAGCAGTTGGGGAATGCTGTCCCAGTCGCTTTGGCAGAAGTTATTGCCTCTAGCATTAGAGCGCGGCTGGAGACAGTTAGAACAGTTAGAGTGTAGTCACTGTTAAAGATAATTTACTCCATGCTCGAAGTATTTAAAGTCCCACCAGATTTACAAGAAAACTTAATCGCTTTCTGTGGCAGGCAAAATTGTTACAATCTTCAGGAACTTGATCGCTTCAGGAACGATTTGAGCGAATATTGCGGAGCATATTTGCTGTACTACCAGGGCGACTTCTCAATGTATAACTTAATTAAACAGGCAAACTTGAATAAGTGCTGTCTGCCAATCTATGTAGGTAAAGCAGCTCCGGGCGGTCGTCGGACGGGGCGTACAACTATTGGCAACACTCTTTACGGACGCTTGTCAGAGCATAGAAAGTCGATCGAAGCTGTAGACAATCTAAAAATTGAGGATTTCGCGTTTAAAGTCGCCCCGATGGAAATCGATTTAGTTTCCTGGAAAGAAGCAGTTTTGATCCGTCACTTCAGTCCTGTTTGGAATAAAGAAATATCGGGATTCGGGATACATGACCCCGGAAGTGGGCGAGCTGGACAAAAACGTTCTGTATGGGATAGATTGCACATCGGTCGCACTTTTGGCGCCAAGCTTCCTCTAGGGAATACTCAGCTCGATATTGATGCTTTGTCGGTTAGTATAAAACAGCATTGTCAGGGGATGATAGAAGAGTTAGGCTGCCCTTAATTTGGCATCTGATTCGATAGTTTGCAGCCACACGCTAGAATTGGGAAATAGATAAAAATTTTTCATCTTCGATGATTTTGTTGTCGCGCCGCGCGAAGGGTTTGGGGAAATACGCCTACTAAAAGTGCCAAAGCTTCATCGGGAATTTGTGCCACTGTTTCCGAATCCAAATAGTGTTCAAACTGAGTTAAAATCATGTGTGCACGTTCCAAAGCTGTCGGCTGGGCCGTTAACTGTTCCGTTAACCGCACCCACTGCCGCCGAATTCCCAAAGCTTTCTGTCTTTCTTCGGGAGATTCAGGGTAAACCAAACAAAAATCGCCCACGGGAATCGCCTGCTGAGAGTCAACATCAAAACCACCCCCAACGGCAGCCCCTGGCCCGGCAAAGTCCGCGTGGAAGCGTTTAATCAAAATTAGACCGTTTCGGCGACGGCTATCTACCATCAACAGCTTGCCGCTGTTGATTTCTGCGAGAATGTCAGAGGAGTGGGGGTGTTCTGTCAAATCTGTGCCAAGGTTTCGATGTCGCAAGTCCGGATCAGCAGAAAAGCCGACGCGGATAATATCGCTAGAGGTGAAGTACCCCAACTTGCTTCGCTGATGTTGGGGCTTCCAACATCAACTCAATTCAAGGACGGTCTTATTCGTCTTTGGAGCTTCCCGTTTCATCCGCCGATGCCTCTACACAGTCGTCTGTGTTTTGGTCTTACTGGGCGTCCACAGGCAGACCCTCGGCTTCCCCAAGAGTTATTTCTTTGTTTATTTGGCTGCCTTATGTTTGGACTTATCTTTCTACCAGTGACACAGAGGGCTATCTCAGAGTGCGATCGAGAGCGAATCTCATGCACACTTCTGAGAAACTATCCAGCTTTACTATAGAGAACGCCATGCAAGATAGCAGCAAAAGTAGTATACAACATTACAATAGAACAAAACCATGTTGCTTCGCTTTTATTTATTGGTCAAAATTCATCCCCACCTTTGAGAAGGACGGGAAATTCTTTTGACACTCAGTTAAAATCAGAGCTGGATGAAGGAGCGACTTTGGGACCCGCCCACTGCCGATCGAGATTATTCATGTGAAATACCTAACACTAACCTTGCGGTGAGCGTGTAGGCTTCGTGTCTCATTTGCCGTTGCGGGCGTTAGGTATCCCATTACTGGGTATTCGTCACCTAAGACGATCCGAGTCTGACACAGCATAAGAAGGCTTTTGGGCCTTTATCCCTTCCTAGGGAACCCAGGCATTCGCCCTGTTTCCCAAGGCAAAAAACTATTTTCGTATGACAAACTTGGTTTATATTTTACGGTAGAGCGTTACCTTGCTTTCCCAGCGGTCTGTCTTTTCCCCCTTTCTCTCGCAGTTATCCGGGGTCAAGCATATTACTGCTACTGTGACCTGTTGTTTGCAGTCGAGTGGGCGGGTCGCAACCATTTATATCTTACACTATTAGACAACAAGATCGGGAAACTTTCGATTATTTCTTAGACCTTGCGAAAGCTTATATCCCAACGCCCAATTGAGTACAATTACAGCGTGGGACTTACGCCAATTGAGTTAAAGTTATAAATTAATACTGTCACAAGGTGGTAGCGTGAGCGCGCTCGAATATCAAATGCAGGTACAACAAGCAGTAGACACCCTGAAAGCGGATCTCCCGACGCTTTTTGAAAAAGACATCTCCTACGAGATATACACAAAAGGTGTCTATTTTCAAGATTCTGTTAACAAATTTAAAGGAAAAATCAACTATCGCATTATCTTTTGGACTTTGCGATTTCACGGGCAGCTATTTTTTAGCGAGATTTACTTCGACCTGCACGGCGTAAGTCAGACAGCCCCTGATACTATTGTGGCAAATTGGACTGTTCGTGGCATCCTGCGAGTTCCCTGGAAAGCTCGGATTTTTTTTAACGGGTACTCTACTTATAAACTGGATAAAGACGGCTTAATTTACGAACATATCGACACCTGGGACAGAGCTCCCGCAGAGATTTTAAAGCAGTTTTTCCGCAAGGGGGAGGATGCGAGCCAAGGATAAGCCAAAAAGGTCGATCGCGCCGCGCCATCTGGGCCGGCCACCCAACTAACTTATAATGGCTAAAATAATCATCATCCCTCCGATCCATTTTCTGCTATGTGTAAATTAGCTAAAATGATTGTCGCCTCTGATTCAATTTCTGCTACTTGCACTCCTGAAAAACATCATGGCTGATATTGTCGAGACTGCCACCAATGCCGGCTCTTTCAAAACACTCGTGACTGTTATTGAAGCGGCTGGTTTGTTAGATTTATTGCAAAGTCCGGGCCCCTACACCGTCTTAGCACCAACTGACGAGGCATTTGCCAAAATTCCTACGAACACTATTGCCTCTTGGCTGGAAGACATACCCAAGCTCAAAAAAATTCTGACCTATCACATTTTGTTTGGCGAGGTACTAACGGAGAACTTGCTGGAGTTAAGTTCTGCTGAAACAGTGGAAGGTTCTGTGGTGGGAATTGATACTTCAGACGGCATTAAAGTGAATGATGCTAAAGTTATCACTCCCAATATTCTTGCCGACAATGGCGTCATTCATATCATTGATGCGGTGCTAATACCAGCATTGGTTGCAGCATAATAAAACTTGTGTTTTCGCCGCAGATAAATCTCGGGTGTGCAAGCGCACCTTAAGCCTATAATAAATTTAGGATGGGCGAGGAAAATCACTGATAAATGTAGGGTGCGCACCTTACGGCTATAAATGTAGGTGTACCCAGAGCACATTACCCTACATTTTAAACTAATTATCCGAACCTAAAATCAACCCCGAGCGCGCCGGCAGCATCAATTCTAAATGCCGAGTTTCCCCGTCACCTTTCCAAACAAACTTGCCTTTCCCATACAGCAATTTATCGTGAGGAGATTTCAACTTAGCTGGCTCAAAGCTAATATTAGCTGCTTCTGTCGCGACATTGACAGCAACAACTATTTCCTCATGCCCCAAAATTCGGGCAAAAACGTAAACCGTTCCCTCAGCAAACAGAATGTGGTACGATCCCGTGCGGAGGGCAGGGTATTTGTGCCGCAAAGCTATCAACTGCTTGTGATAATCTAAAACATCAAGTTCCCAGTGAGCTTCTAAGGGAAAACCGCGGCGGGAATCGGGGTCGAGAGCACCGGGTAAACCAACTTCATCGCCGTAGTAAATGCTGGGAGCTCCAGGAAAAGTTAACAACAGCAAAGTTGCAAGTTCGACGCTAGCTTTATCGCCTCCAGCAATTGTTAACAACCTCGCCGTATCGTGACTGGCTAACAAATTTAGTTGAGTTAACTGTATCGGCCAAGGATACAGTTCCAAAACCTGCTGAATTTTGTCGCCGTACTCTTTAGCAAAAAGCGCCGGATAGGGATGGTAAGAACGGCCTTCAAGTTGAGCTAAATCTACCCTGTCGCCCGCTGCAAAAGCAATTGTCGGCGCAGCAAACAGATAATTCATCACCCCGTCAAATTGACTACCGTCGAGCCATTCTCTCGCATCTTCCCAAACTTCGCCGACAATGTAAGCTTCGGGATTAACTGCCTTAACTCGTTCTCGAAATTCCTGCCAAAATCCCGGGCTTTTAATTTCAAAAGGAACGTCCAGCCGCCAGCCATCAATGCCGAATTTAATCCAATATTCGGCAATTTCCATGATGTATTCTCGCACTTCTGGATTGTCGTGATTGAATACAGGAAGGGCTCGATTCCCATCCCAACCAGCATAGTTAGCAGGAAAATTGCCGTCGTAGGCAGATAGTGGCCAGCCTTCTATTTTAAACCAATCCAACCAAGGAGAATGGGGGCCGTTTTCGAGGATGTCGTGAAAGAAGAAAAAGCCGCGGCTGGCGTGGTTGAATACGCCGTCGAGGACGATTTTGATGTTGCGGTCGTGGGCGGCGTCTAGAAGATCTTTAAAAGCTGCATTACCGCCCAACATCGGATCGACTTGATAGTAGTCGTGGGTATGGTAGCGGTGATTGCTGGCCGACTGAAATATGGGGGTGAAGTAAATTGCGTTAATGCCTAAGTCTTGCAAGTAATCTAGTTGTTCCATAACGCCCCACAAGTCCCCGCCTTTGTAGCCTTGCAAGGTGGGGATTTCGTGCCATTCTTCCCAGATGAAGTTTTGCAGCAGGCGTTTGCGGGGCTGTTTGCTTTTGGCGAAGCGATCGGGGAATATTTGGTAGAATACGGCGTGTTTAACCCAGTCCGGTGTTTGAATTTGCATACACTTTTTCTAACTTTTACGCATTAGGCTACAGTAGCAGAGGTTTGTAGGGGATCTAGCTTTTGGTAGAGAATAGACATTTTATCCAATAGACCTCTTGCAAAAGTCCTTTTCATCAATTGATGGGACGGGCAAGATGCCCAACCCCCCAGAGTTATTTTTTTTTGTGGGATGGGCAAATTTCCCCGCCGAGTTATTTTTGCACGAGGTGGAATGTTGTCGATAGACCAAATGTTAAATCTTAAAC
>NZ_JANMZH010000721.1:0-9245 GCF_031383065.1 Microcoleus sp. OTE_8_concoct_300
ACGGGCAAGATGCCCATCCCACAAGAAAAAATAACTCTTGTGGGATGGGCATCTTGCCCGTCCCATCAATTGAGGAAAAGGATTTTTGCAAGAGGTCTATTGACTTGTAGGGTGCATCTCACATCTTGCACCATTCTCATGTACAGGCAAGATATTCTCATGAACAGGCAAGATGCCTGTTCCACAAAGAATGAGTTTTCTTGTGGGGTGGGCATCCTGCCCGCCCGTAAGTCCTACTATTTTACAGCAGTCAAAACATCGCCGATTTTAACTGTGCCACTGTTGATAATTTTGGCTAAAACTCCTGTTTGTGCGTGACCGAATTCCTTTTGGAGTAAACTGAGTAGGGAAATATCCCGATCGCCCGTTTCTGGATTCACTTCTATATTGACACAGCGGCCGATTCGTGCTGTAACTTCTATGAGCGCCGTGCCTAATTGAAACTGTTTTCCGATCAACTCAAATTCTGACCAAGCTGCCATACCTTCTAGCACAATGTTCGGGCGAAATCTGCCCACGTCAATGTTTTGAAGAGCGATTTCTGTTAATTCGTCTAATGTGGCTTGACTGAGTAAAGAAATGTGTACGGGTTCTCTGTCAGGATAGCGAGTTTCGCCGCTGCTGTCGCCGACTAAGTGCAAAGGTGCAAACTGCGGGTGTCTCGCTTCTTTTGTAGGTTCAATTGCCGCCAGATATTCTGTGAAAAAAGTGCCGATGCGATCGCGCCCCGCTGCTGTGTTCGTTTCTGCGGATAACACTGCAACTCCTTGATTCTGGACTGTTAAAACGGCCGTTTCCGGTTGATAATGACATTCCAAAGCTGCTAACAGAGGCCAATCGTTTTGAACCGCAAAATGTTTTTTGCTCATCCAAGGTATATTTTGGGCAGGCATCTTAGCCGCTTCCAGATTATCTGCAAACATTAAGGCAAAAGCTCGATCGCCCTTAATTCCGTGCCCTGCTGTTAAAGCAAACTCCGACATTTCTTGCGGCGTCAGCCCTTTAATTGGATAAATAAATAACTGTTTTATTGTTGCTACTGTCATAAAATTTTCCGAAGTTAGTAAAATCTAAGATCTTGCACCATTGTCAATAATCCTTTTTTGAACAGGCAAGATGCCTGTTCCACAAGAAAATCTACTCTTTGTGGAACAGGCATCTTGCCTGTTAGGCTAGCAATTCATAGCGGCGGATATCTGGAGGCCCAACGGCCAAACCGTCTAATTTCTGCACGGCGTCTTGAATGTGAGTTGAACCAAGATGTAGTTCGAGCAAAGCTGCACTTTCCCACTCTTCAACAAACGTAAAATCTGTTGGATCGGCTTGATTTTGCAGGAGTTCGTATGTGATGCAGCCTTTTTCTTTGCGAGTTGGCTCTACAATGCTCAGCAGAAGGGATTTAAGTGCTTCTACTTTGTCGGGAAAGGCAGCAAGGCGGGCGACTACTCGCAAGGTTGTTTTAGACATAGGAGAAAAAGAAACAGATATGACGATCGAATTTACCGATTTTTATTTGGCAAACTCAACAAAACACGATTTTACTTAAAATAACCTAAAGAGGTCGATCGGTCAACGGGCAGCAGAATCAGTCCCAGGACGCGATCGAGTCTCAGAAACCCCGTTTTTTGGGGAATTATTCGTTACCAATCGCATATCGTCGTATAAACCGGGTTTCTTGGTATATTTTGGCGAATACCGGAGGAACTCAATCTTTGGGATAAAATCGCTTGTTTTCTGTAGAATATTCCCAGGCGATCGCTTCCGGGTCTTTTTCGCGGCTCCACTGAGCAAACTCCGGCTTAACTTTCCACTTGCCGATCGTACTTGCGTGAACTTTGAACCTGCGCGAGAGTTCCGTCTGGGTAAAAGAGATTTTGGGTTTTTCAGGAGTCTTGATTTGAGCAATGGGGAATAAATTGGGTTTTGTCTCTTGTGCTTTTTCCCGATTTATGGGAGGCTCTTGAACAGCTATTGCCGCCTTAGGTGTTTCGCTTTGATTGACAGTGGGAGCTATTTGAAAATAATACAAAATTCCGCCTTGTTCCGTCACTTCAAAATCCGCTGCAAACTCAGAGGCTCGTTCGTCGAGATACTCTTGAACCTTTTCTCCGGGCAGTTTCGCATTCATCGCCAAATCCAAAGCAGTCACTCGCCCTTGATTTTCCTTGATCAACTTGTAGAAAACCGAGTCTAAATGAGCGAGTTTATTTTTTTGCTGCTGCTGATAAAGGCTGCAAGCCCAAGCAATGCCCGCTGTGGTGGCGATCGCCCAAAACATCCTTCCCGACTCGAAACTGGCAACCGCCGTCAAGGAAATAGGCAAAAGCAGGGTAAGATATCCCCAAATGCTTCCCTTCTTTAGGTTATTGCTGTTTTTGACCATAGTTCCCAAACAGGTACGTAGTTTAGCTTAGTAGAGCGTGTCTGAATGTCGCGAAAGTTTTTCGACTGTCGATATATCGATCGGCTAATCGCCCATCCGCCCAAAAATGGATACAGACCCCCCAGGACCTTGAGTGGTGATTCCCAAATTTTAGACTTTTGTTGAATATCTAGATTCATTGCTGCAAGTCAATCTAAAATCTAAAATCTAAAATCTAAAATCGGCTGACGCACTCTACTACAACATCCCAGAATCTACTTTTTTTGCAACCGAGGGTTCATGTACTTTTTTCGCAAACAGATTGCCATCTTGCTGATAGTTGTTGCTTGCTGTACGCTGATGATTAGTTGTAGCAATAGCCCAGCTGTCCAGTGTACTAAATTTACAGCAGTTATCACCAAAGGGAACGCTCTCATTGATGTTAAGAAAGACCGCAACGATGCTGCAACGACCAAGAACTTAGCTAAAGACTTGAACCAAACAGCGAAAGAACTTGAGGCTCTGCGAATCACAGATAAAACCCTCAAAGAAATTCAGGGTCAGTCGGTTAAATCCTTCCAGCAAATGGGTCAAGCACTCGGCGACATAGGCCGAACTCTTGAGGCAGGAAATCGGGCTTCTACAAGTATAGAAGGTCGAGAGCAAATCCAAACCGCTCAAGCAGATATTATCCGAGCCGGACAGCAGGCGAATCAAGCAGCCGCAAATCAAGACGCTTTGACTGACAAACTGATTAATTATTGTAAGAGCCGGTCCTAAAGGCTAATAGTTTTGAGTTTTGAGATTGCAACGCGAGCCACTCCCCAAGGCTTCGCAGTGCATGAGTTTGGGAAGGCGGATCCTTCACCGGCCATCTACTAATTCCCAATTAGCCATTCCCAATTAGCCATTCCCAATTACCCATCCCCAATTTTAGTGATGAATTTCTAGATTCAGAATATAGCGACCGAGTTGCACTTTGTCCGACCACAACTCATATTCTAACCGCAGGTGTTCCGGTTCCGGCTTTCCTGTCAGCGTCAAGTTCCGAGTGAAGTTACGGAGTCGCAACTGTTCGGGAGTCGCCAGCGATTCGCCCTGTAGCCAATAACGGCTCAGCCCGTACATTTCTCGTTCCCAGCAGTGGCGGTAACTGTATTTGCCGTTTCCTTGCATGGTCATAATCACTCGATAGGGTGAAACTTCTAGCCAGAGCAACCGGGGTTTTGTAGTTGGGGGTAAGATTGTAACTTGCTCGGCAGATTCGTCGGAGTCGTCGGAAAATTGGCGATCGATTATTGCTGGTTCGTGCAACAACAAGTGAAAGCGATCCCGGTCTTTTTGATAAAGGGTACCAGCCGTTTCAACGACTGACCACAAAGGTAAATCTGTGGATACCAGCGATAAACTTACAGGCTTGCGGTGATGGGTCAGCATAAACAAAAGTGTAGGGGTTGTTGTGGATCGGGTAGTTTGAGATTTGAGACTTTAGACTTTAGATTTTAGATTGGCTGGGTTCCAAATTCCGGAGCTTTTGCTTAAAAAAATGAAAAACCTACAACTCGCAATCGAAAATCTAAAATTGTTCAGTCAAAATTCAATCATCTGGTCGATAACTGAGAGCCGAACATGAAATAAGGGCAGATAGACAGATAGTATTTGTCAGGGCCCCCTATGGGGGCTAGAAACTCGGTTTCTACGAAATTTTGCATTTAGTAATGATAGATATACGAAGAAAACGGGTTTCTGAGGTCGCAAGTGCGATCGCGAACTACTTGTGAAATTAAGGTGAAATTAAAGTAAAATCCGTGCAGTTGCGCCCGCTCTTTCTTGTCGCTGACAACTGACAGCGCACTGTCCCGGCGAGTTTAATCAGCCTTGGAGTTAACCGGACACCTTGGGAAAAAACCCCCAGGCATACCAGAAGACGACTGACTTAGGACTGGGAAAAAGGTAGGATAGCTAACGCCATCCCATCCTAGTTTATCTCAATGCAAGCTGACATTATAACTACTTCGCTTCTTGACAAAAGTCAAACTTTAAGCATTCAAAAACCAGCCTCGGGCTTGTCGCTGGCGGGGAGGATTCGAGTCCCCGGCGATAAGTCGATTTCTCACCGAGCTTTGATGTTGGGTGCGATCGCCCAAGGTGAAACTACAATTGAGGGACTGCTGCTAGGAGAAGACCCCCGCAGCACGGCTAAATGTTTCTCGCTCCTGGGAGCCAAAGTTTCTGAACTCAACGCGGAACGGGTGAGGGTTCGGGGCGTCGGAATTGGCGAGTTAGAGGAGCCTGTGGAAGTATTGGACGCGGGTAATTCCGGCACGACGATGCGGCTAATGTTGGGAATTTTAGCCTCTCATCCAGGGCGTTTTTTTGCGGTAACGGGTGACAGTTCTTTGCGATCGCGGCCGATGTCGCGCGTCATTAAACCGCTGCAACAAATGGGAGCGCAAATTTGGGGTAGAAAAAGCAATTCTTTAGCTCCTTTAGCGATACTCGGACAGCAGTTAAAACCGATTCACTACCATTCTCCGATCGCCTCGGCTCAAGTTAAATCTTGCATTTTGCTCGCTGGTTTGATGGCAAGCGGAGAAACTACAGTCACAGAACCGGCCCTGTCGCGGGATCACAGCGAGCGGATGCTGCGAGCGTTTGGAGCCCAATTGAGCATCGATCCAGAAACTTGCAGCGTGACAGTCACTGGGCCGACACAACTGCAAGGGCAGAATGTGATTGTACCGGGGGATATTAGTTCGGCGGCTTTTTGGCTAGTTGCTGGGGCGATCGTCCCGGGTTCGGAGCTCGTAGTCGAAAATGTCGGCGTCAACCCAACTCGTACAGGCATTTTGGAAGCTTTGGAGATGATGGGGGCCGACATTGAACTGCAAAATCAGCGAGAGGCCGCTGGGGAACCGGTAGCGGATATTTTGGTTCGCAGTTCCGGCCAATTGCGGGGATGCACCATTGCTGGCGACTTAATTCCCCGACTGATTGACGAAATCCCGATTTTGGCCGTAGCGGCAATCTTTGCATCGGGTACTACAATAATTCGAGATGCGGCCGAGTTGCGAGTCAAAGAGAGCGATCGGCTGGCCGTGACTGCTGCCGAACTCAACCGCATGGGAGCCAAAATTTCCGAGTTACCCGACGGTTTAGAAATTACCGGGGGAACTCCTTTGATCGGCGCCGATGTTGACAGCTACACCGACCACAGAATAGCGATGAGTTTGGCGATCGCAGCCCTCAACGCCACAGGTATTACTACCATTCACCGGGCAGAAGCTGCTGCCATTTCCTACCCCGACTTTACCGCCACTTTGCAACAAGTTTGCCATCCAAATTGAGATTGGGCATTGGGCATTGGGCATTGGGCATTGGTTGCTGGTTACTTGTTATCGGTTATTGCTATAGCCTCACAAATAACAAATAACCACTAACTAATGACTAATGACCAATGACTAATGACTTACTCTAAGAATCTTTACCTACAACTTGTTCTTTTAAAGAATCAATTTCCGTTAACAACTCTTGGCGGTTAGAAGCCTTGAGCAGATAGCGGTAAACAAACCACCCCGTATATCCCATCCCAATCAACTCAAAAACGGGAGCTACCAAAGGGACATCATTAATAGCACCTAAAACTCCCAGCATTACCTTAATACTAATACCGCCTGCCAGAATTAAACCAATAGTTATGAGGGGCTTTTGGTAGTCAGCAAAAAAATTGGAGAGATAGGTTGGAAGTTCCGACAAAATTGTCAGAACTTGGTCTTTAATATTTTGGAACTCGCTCGTCGGTGTTTCTGCGGTTGTCACTGTAGTCATGACCCCCGGTTGGTCAGGCACCAGGTCTACTGTGACGACTTCAGTGACTGTTTGTGCCTCGTCAGAAAAGTTAGCTTGTGTCATTTGATACTTCCTCCGGTGTCAAGTACAATTGCAGGCTTTGAGTGGCTGCCAGTATAATTCTCCGGCAATTAGCGCAGCATTCGCGCTGCCGGGACTAATTGATGAGACTAAGGCAGAGCTTCACAAATTGCAAGCAAAAATAAGGATAATACTTGATTGTAAACAATTTCCATCCTTGCCAAATCGGTCTTTTGACTCATTTTTTGACTTGATCGAGGTCGATTCGATTCGGACAAGGGCGTCCTTGTTCAAAGTCGGTGATATTGCCGATCGTGGTTTCGGCGATATTTTTCAAAGCTTCCTCGGTGAAGAAAGCTTGATGTCCGGTAATCAGGACGTTCGGGAAAGTCAGCAAGCGCTGAAATACGTCGTCTTGAATAACGTGATTTGACAAATCCTCAAAAAACAGATCCGTCTCTTGTTCGTAAACATCTAAGCCGAGGTAGCCAATTATACCAGACTTCAGTGCTTTGGTAACAGCTTTAGTGTCAATCAACTGACCGCGGCTGGTATTGTAAAACTTCATTGAGTTTATAAGCAATTATAAACAATAATGGTATTATATTGTTGTGAGTGTTGAACAAGGAATACGCATAGCCCAAAAAACGCAAGTCTCAAATGCAACTAACAGAGAGGCACATCATTAAATCAACGGAACACCGTTTCGCCCAAATAGACGAACTAGCTTTCAAGTCCAAAAACCTCTACAATGCCGCCAATTACGTCATTCGTCAGAGCTTTATTTATGGATGGGGTTATGTCAGTTATAACGAAATGAACCGATTGATGAAGTCTCACGAAGCATATAAGGCTTTGCCTGCTAAAGTAAGTCAGCAAATCTTGATGGTGCTAGACAAGAATTGGAAATCGTTTTTTGAAGCCGTTAAAGCTTACAAAGTTGATTCTTCAAAATTCACGGGTCGCCCAAAATTGCCAAAGTACAAAGATAAGACTAAAGGGCGAAATCTTCTCGTCTACACGATTCAAGCAATTAGCAGCAAACAGTTGAAGAAAGGAATCATTAAACTTTCGGGTACAGAACTTTTAATTAAAACCCAAGTCAATCCCCACCAGGTTTGCCAAATTAGGCTGGTTCCGAAATGTGATTCCTATGTAATTGAGGTAATTTATGATGCTTGTACTGAGCGTAGTCGAAGTGAACCGGAGTCCACCCTTGGCAACGCTAATTCTGTAGCTAGTATTGATTTAGGACTGGATAATTTAGTGGCGTTAACTTCAAATCAACCGGGATTTATCCCTTTGTTGATTAACGGGCGACCATTGAAATCGATTAACCAGTTTTACAATAAGCGGAAAGCACGATTGCAATCCCAGTTAAAAGGGAATCGCAAAACTTCGCCCCGCATTCAGCGCTTAACTCGCTGTCGCCATCAAAAAGTTGATAATTACTTACATCATGCTAGCCGTCTAATTATTAACCTTTTGCTCACCAAGCAGATTGGGACGCTAGTAATTGGCAAGAACGCGCAGTGGAAAACAGAAATCGAGTTAGGGAAGAAAAAAAATCAAAACTTTGTTAGTATTCCTCACTCTCGATTAATTGAAATGTTGGAGTACAAAGCTCGGTTGGCGGGAATCACAGTAATTGTGCAGGAAGAATCCTACACATCCCGCTCCAGTTTTTTAGGTTTAGACCCAATTCCTGTTTATGGAAAAACCGAAAAAGAGCCTGTGTTTACTGGTAAGCGGATTAAGCGGGGTTTGTACAAAACATCGACTGGTCAGCTAATTAATTCCGATGTGAATGCAGCGTACAATATCCTCAGAAAAGCAATCCCAAATGCGTTCCGCAATGGGATAGGGAGCTGCGTAGTTCAGCCGAGGCGGGTCGATCCGCTCAAAGTGAAAGGGAAGGGGGAGGGACTTAACGCCTCCCATGTCATGCAATAAATGACTATACTTTTACCAGCTATTGATCAGCATCATCCCCGGTTTCATTTGCTCGATCGCCTCTGCACCGATCAAATGGTAAGTTTCCGGTATCAGCGGACAGTGAAGGCTGACAATATCAGAAGCGGCGAATAGTTCCGGGAGTGCCACGTATTCCATGCCTAGGGCGAGGCAATCTGGGTTTTGGAAAACATCGTATCCCAGCAGGCGACACCCGAATCCCTGCAGAATTTGGGCAGTAATTGCCCCTATTCTGCCAGTCCCGACGATTCCCACCGTTTTGCTGTAGAGGTCAAAACCCAACAAGCCGTCTAGGGCGAAATTGCCTTCGCGGACGCGGTTGTAGGCCCGGTGGATTTTGCGGTTGAGGGACAACATCATAGCAACTGCGTGTTCCGCGACGGCGTAGGGAGAATAAGCAGGAACTCGGAGGAGAGTTAAGCCTAAATCGCTAGCTGCAGCTAAATCCAGGTGATTGAATCCGGCGGATCTCAGGGCTAGCAAGCGGACGCCTTTTTCGGCGATCGCCCCGAGGGTTTTCCCGTCCAAGCAGTCGTTCACGAAGGCGCAGACGGCCGGAAATCCAGCAGCCAAAACGCTGGTTTCCATGGTCAGATGCGGTTCAAAAAAAACCAAGTCATGTTTACCGCCGACATTAGCTGCTGTCAGAAAAGTGCGATCGTAGGATTTGGTATTAAATACGGCTACCTTCATGATTTTTGCCTGCAAATCCAGTAATAGTTGGCAGTTCTTCCCAGCTTAGCTCCAAACCTTAGTTTTTTTAATTAAATTTATTAAACTAGACTAAGCAGTAATCATTAATCTGCCATCACCGAGGGGAGGAGCAAATGCGTAAACAAGTCAAAACAATCCTATATGAAATTTTAGAAGTCTCAGACAGCACTAATTTCTACAGCTTATACCAATTTAATGTGAAGTTGCATATATTTCGATCCCCCTAAATCCCCCTTAATAAGGGGGACTTTGACCAAGCTCTTGTCCCCCCCTCCCGCGGGGGGTTAGGGGGGATCAGATTCTATGCAGCCTCATATAAAATTGG
>NZ_JANMZH010000734.1:0-4989 GCF_031383065.1 Microcoleus sp. OTE_8_concoct_300
CCTTAAGAAGGGGGACTTTGAGCAAGTTCTTGTCCCCCCCTTATTAAGGGGGGCTAGGGGGGATCGAGCCTTATGAGAAATCTCGCTTTTAACCCAGTCTAGATCCCCCTAAATCCCCCTTCTTAAGGGGGGGACTTTGACAAGATTCCTGTCCCCCCCTTATTAAGGGGGGCTAGGGGGGATCGAGCCTTATGAGAAATCTCGCTTTTAACCCAGTCTAGATCCCCCTAAATCCCCCTTAATAAGGGGGACTTTGACAAGATTCCTGTTCCCCCCTTACTAAGGGGGGCTAGGGGGGATCGAGCCTTAATCGTCAGACAGCAGATCCGTAGTACGTTTAACGTTAAATTGACACTAATGAACACTGTTGTGTCCCTACTATACTATCCAGGCGCTATATCTGCTACTCAACTCTTTCCCTGACAATCCGAATACTCTCCCATGCTGGTATCCGACCCGCTTGTCGCTCATCTAGTAATACCAAGTAAACATAAAGTGGGTATATTTCATTGAGCTTCTGTAGATACTTACGGCTAATAGCTTCACTTTCTTGACGGCTTAAGTTAATTCTATTGAGGAACGCTTGATCTTTGGATATTAGCTCATAAGTTTCTGACAAGAAATGATAGATAACAATAACAGAAAACAGAGGGAAGTATAAAAGTAGGAAATCACTAGCTTTGCCCGCTTCAATTGCTTTAAATTGACCTTCGGGGTGGCGGTAGAGGGCGCGGTTGAGGTCGCGGTTGAGGTCGCGGTTGAGGAAGCGGTTGAGGTCGCGGTTGAGGTCGCGGTTGAGGACGCGGTTGAGGACGAGGTTGAGGTCGCGGTTGAGGACGCGGTTGAGGACGCGGTTGAGGACGAGGTAGAGTCTGCGGTTAAGGACGCGGTAGAGGTCGCGGTAGAGGACGCGGTAGAGGTCGAGGTTGAGGTCGAGGTAGAGGTCGAGGTTGAGGTCGCGGTTGAGGTCGCGGTTGAGGTCGAGGTAGAGGTCGCGGTTGAGGTCGAGGTTGAGGTCGATGTTGAGGTCGCGGTTGAGAACCAAAACCTCATCTAATTTCTGTTGCCAAGTTTGCTGCTGTCCAGTTTCTATTCCTGCAATGATTCGCTTTTCTCCATCAAAACACCAGCATCCTAATTGTTTTTCTGGGACTGGATGCTCCTTTACTTCAGCTACAGTTGGCAGTCTATATTTAAATATTGGTGCAGATTGCTGCTGAGTTAACCATTCACAAAACTCCTTTGCATCGATAGACCTTACTCCAGTAATGGGTTTTTGAGCATCTCCTGGCGGAAATCTGTAACTTTTCCAATGGTCAGGTTGGCGATGTGCACGCACTTTCAGCTTCTCATCAATAAAAAGCTGATATTCCGCGCAGGTGATGTAACTCATGTCAATTTCGACATTCTCATCAATCCGCAGTAGCTTTTGCAGACGCCTGGATAACAAAACATTAGCTGCTAAGGTGAATCTTTCTGTCATCGACTTTCCAAATCTGCGTTTAACCTTTGCTCCAGTTGTTGCCGAACATCTGGATTTACACTCAACCCCTCGTCCAAACAATCATAGGCGAGTGCCATTACCTCAACGGATGGAGATGGCATCCCCAAGACTTTACGAATCAGATTGCTAGCATTACTCTGCGCTGCATAAAGACGGATAGTTTCCGCCCACCAGGACTTGTTAATATTTTGGATTAACAAATTTTCTTGGTTCGATTCCTTAATCTGAACCGCTGCTAAATATTCCTGGAAACTCAAGTGAGCAAATTCATAAACGCTTACTTCTTTTTCCACTAACAACCCACTCACATCCCGAATTTGCTGAATAAAATCCTCTGGATTCGTACCGCTGCTAGCTACGTTTGCCAGCTTGTCTTTAATCCAATCAATTCCATCGGATAGCTTGAAATCACGAGTTTTATGCTGCATTAATTTAAATGCCAGCACTTGCAGAACAGATTGCTTTTGCGTCGCTGTTAGCACCTCCGCAATATTTTTAGCCCTTTGTCGCCTTTCTAGTAAAACCTGGCAAATTTCTTTGTAAAGTTCTACCCGTTTTCCTGGCAAAGCGCTACCGCGACGGTGAACTGTGGCAATCATTGTTAGCAGCAAAGGATTCACCGCCATGTCCGCCAGAGGTCTGCTATTCTTTATCCGCTTAATTAAATCATCTGCTTGTTGTTTAGCGTCTGCCCGCACTCCCGCATCATCTTGTCCAGCGTGACTTATCACCTCTGTTTCCAAATACCAGCTACGAATAAACTGTTGCATCTGTTTCAAGCTAAATGGTTGCACTTCTAAGACAGTCACAGCTTGTTGCAACCGCGCAGTTTTATAGCCAAAAGGTCGAGAGGTTAAGATAAAAGCCGTATCCGGGTAAGTCTGCATCTGTTCGTCTACCCAACGACTTACTTGCTGGCGCTGGGTTTCATCTGCCACTTCATCCAATCCATCTAACATTACCAAACATTGGTTTTGACGTATTTTTTCGGCAAACCAGTTAGGCGGTGGATTCTCCAGTTGATATTTTTGCTGCTGCTGCTGTACCTGCTGAGTAATTAACTCTGCCAGAGTGAGTTGATTATTATTCACAATTTCCTGACGCACATCTCGGAGATACAACAATATTGGAATCAGTTTCGGCGCTTTCGGATGCACTTTCCGCTGTTGATTTGTGGCATAAGTCTGCGTTAAATATCTCAAAAGGGTAGTTTTCCCGGAACCGGGTGCGCCCAAAACTGCCATGCGCCGAAATTCCGGATGCTTATCTATTTCTGCTAAAAAATTCCAAATTTGTGTTTCATTTGAGTTATTTCTTCCACCCTTGAGTCGCTGAATCATTTTGTGACTTATATTCGCTGCCTCTGTTGCAGCAATTTTGAGTGGCACAAATACCTTTTGCAACTTCAGGGTTCGGTCTCTATCCAATCCCTGTGTTTGATAGTCTCGACAGATATAAGTCAAACCCTGGTAATATTGCCGCTGAAAAGGTGAGGTTGAATCTTCAATTTTATTCCAAATCCCGTCTGCAAAACTATCTGCAAGTTGCTGTCTCTTTGCCCTAAACTTCGGTGCAAGCTGGTTAGTAACTGGGATGAGAAACTTGATGGTATGGATAAACAACATCAAAATTACAGTCACAACCAAAGCCAAAAACGCTGCTGTCCACTCGCCCCTCAGTATGAAATACAACATTACCGCCAGTCCCAAGCCTGGGGGCAACCATACCAACCTGTTCTGCCATTGTCTCGGTAAAAGCAGTACAGGCGGGAGCACAGTCCCCAAACCAAACAGAATGAGAGATGTATAAAAAACTGCTGAGTTGAATTCGGCGGCTAGGTGGTTCCCCTTCAAGAGTGCGAAAAGGATGCCACCTCCCAGTAAAGGTAAAAAACCAAGAACCCAATTTTGATTTGCAGGCGCTGCACTCGGCTGAGACTGACTGGATATAGCACCGAGGATAAAAAGTGCCAATAGACACACTACTGTCAGTAAGATGATTATAGGGTCTTCAATTTTTAAGTCCTTTTTATCGGGCAGTTGGTTGATCAGCCAACCCAAGAAACCATTACTGAGTATCAATAGCAATGGTAGCAGCCAATTTTGTATAAATCTGGACATACGCGATCGCACTTAAAAGCGTGTTGTTTCCCATTTTAGGCGATCGTAGCGAGCGATCGTTAGCAATAGATGTTATTTATGGCTGATGTGCGATATTTGCGAAGTAGATTTGGCGATCGCCCGCTGCTTCAGTTAGATTCAGCCTACTCTATAAAAATCTCCGCTTTACCAAATTGTATTGACACTCGATATAACTGCATGATTATCAGCACGCAAGATCGATCGCCCTTTATACTGTTGCGACTGAGGAAAAAAGTGCGATTCCTGCCGAAAGCTGGGCTAACGCACTTATTTTAATCGAAAGTGCGATCGGTTGAGTTACCCTTGAGAATTATTGATATAATCAAGACGGAAACCCATAAAATCGACAACTATGCTAATCCTGCCACAACTGGAAAACCTACGCGATACTCTACCCCTAGAAGGAGCGGTTCGCATTGAATTAGTGGAAGGTATACCCATGTTTAGAGCCTCCACAACTGTCAAAAATCGCATAGAAGAACTGTTAGACAAACAACAAAATTTACCTCTCAATCCTGACGAAGAACAAGAACTCAATCTTTACGAAGAAATCGACGATTACCTCAGTTTTGTCAATCGGACTGTCCGCAATCTTTTCTTGGGCCAGATTCAGCCTACTGTGTAGAAATGTCCGGTCGCCGTCAAATCCCTGAAAATATCCAAAATCAAGTTCGTCAGAGAGCAAACTGTCTGTGCGAATATTGTCATGCCTCCGAACAATGGCAGTACGTAGAGTTTACTATCGAGCACATCATTCCCTTAACTAAAAGTGGGACTAACGATATTGACAATTTGGCACTAGCTTGCTTTCACTGCAACCGCAAGAAATCTGATAAAACTACAGCGATAGATGCTCAGTCAGACGTAGAAGTACCGTTGTTTAACCCCAGACAAGATAGTTGGAGCGAACATTTTATTTGGTCGGCGGATGGATTATCAATAGTTGGTTTGACTCCAATTGGACGAGCTACAGTTACAGCATTAGTCTTAAATCGAGAGAGAGTCCTTAATATTCGGGCCGCTGACAAAGTTATAAAACGACATCCACCTGCCGGCGATTTAATTCAATCAGAAAGTTGAGCATCCTGAGAGTTACTAAAAGTAGGAGGGGCTACCTCTGTCGCCAAATTTATACTGAAATGAAAGGTTGATTCCTGCGGAAAGCTTCGCTAACGCACTTTTTTTAATTAGGATCGCGAATTAAATAACTTACAATTTTAATTATTATTGCGGGACGCCCATCCCACAATCTTGTGGAAGTTATTTATAGCCTTTCTCAGAAAGATGAGGTATGCCCTATGCCCTATGCCCTATGCCCTATGCCCTATGCCCTATTCCCGCGAG
>NZ_JANMZH010000794.1:0-23692 GCF_031383065.1 Microcoleus sp. OTE_8_concoct_300
GTGGGTGTACCAGGAGGTAACGAAGGTGGTGCCTGTTAACCAGCCACCGATGGCCATGTAGGCGCAGGGGAATAGCAGGATGCCAGACCAGCCTACGAAGACGAAGCGATCGCGTTTGAGCCAGTCGTCGAGTACATCAAAGATGCCTCTTTCGGTCTGGGCGCGTCCGACTGCGATTGTCATAAAAAAAACTGGGTAAGTGGGAAACGAGCGTGTCTTCCGACCTGAGAGGAAAATAACGCGGCGATTTCAATCGCCTTGAATCTTTCCCCTTTCGGGGTTGGAGGGGTATGGTTGCCCCTCCGATGAGGTATGGTTGCCTCAGTCTCCCTTGCGGGGTAATGTTCGCCTCGACCTGGTTATAAAGGCTTGTTAGACCTGCGACACTGTTTCAGTGACTTTAAAACTGTTTAATCGCAGGTGACAGAGCGGAAAACTGGCGTCGCATTCGCCGGTGTCGTGACCTAAATAACGTCTCCTCTTGCGAGGGGTCTGGTCAGAACAGCTTGCAATTTCTTACAAGCTCAGTGGCCTTAGCCCTTAGTTCCTGACTGCGGTAAAATCCTTTTGCTTGTTAAAAAACTAAGGTTTCTAATTAAACTTAACATAAGTATATATTAGAAGTTCAGAATTTTTCAACATAATTAGCAGAAGTTGATACACAATGCCGATCGGTCGATCGCGATCGCGTCAGCGAACTGTGACGCTCGGTGGGCTACTTGAATTAAAATTTGGCTTTAAGGCTGTTTAGTTTTATGACTGCAAAAACAACGACCTCGATGGATTCGGTCCTGCGCTACCAGGTTCTGGGATCCCGCCGCTTCAGCAATTTCTGGTGGGGGACTATTGTCAGCATTGGAGGGACTGGTTTCCTGCTGTCGGGCATTTCCAGCTACTTGCACGTGAACCTGCTGCCTTTTGCTGACCCGACTCAGCTTGTTTTCATCCCCCAAGGCATTGCGATGGGTTTCTACGGTGTCTGCGGCGTGCTGTTGGCGCTTTACCTGTGGCTGACTATTCTCTGGGATGTCGGCGGCGGTTACAACGAGTTCGATCGACAAACTGGTAACATTCGGATCTTTCGCTGGGGTTTTCCCGGCAAAAACCGCAAGGTTGATTTTACCTGCAAGACATCGGAGGTGCAATCTGTGCGGGTGGACATTAAAGAAGGTCTCAATCCCCGCCGCAGTATTTATCTTAAGCTCAAAGACCGCCGTCAGTTTCCCCTGACTAGAGTGGGACAGCCGATTGCTTTGTCTGAAGTGGAAAATCAAGCTGCCGAATTGGCTCGATTTTTGCAAGTTCCCCTAGAAGGACTTTAGGGATTTTTGATTTTTGATTGGTAAGGTTTCCTATGGTGCGCATTGCGCACCAATTCGATAAATATTGGGTGAGCACGAAGCGGTGCAAATTATCCCTGGTAAAGCGATAAATCTAGGGTGCGCATTGCGCACCTTACGTCATTGAATGAAAGTGAAAGTGAAAATACAAATGCAAATGCAAATCAAAATTCAGCGGTGGTTGTTCTCACTTTTAATAATTGGTGCGTTGTTTGTCGGGGGATGCGGTAGTTCCCCGGCTGCCAACTCAACTCCGACAGGTAATCCGGCGGGTGAAGGCATTTCTTTGTCTCCGTCTCCGTCTCCTGCTGTGGTGGCGGCGAGTTCGCAATTTAGCAATTTGCCACGCTTGGAAGGAAAAGCAACGGTGGTGATGACGGTTAAAGGTGCTCCAATTACGATCGAACTCGACGGCACAAATGCTCCAATTACTGCGGGCAATTTTGTCGATTTGATTCAGAAGGGAGTCTACGACGGGCTGGTATTTCACCGAGTCGTGCGGGAACCTCAGCCTTTTGTAGTTCAGGGCGGCGACCCCCAGGGTAAAGACCCTAAATTCCCGACGGCGCGACTGGGAACTGGCGGTTTTATTGACCCGAAAACTTCTGCAGAACGCAGGATTCCTCTGGAAATTAAAGCTAAAGGTGCTGCAAATCCGACTTACAGCGCGACGCTACAAGAAGCTGGGGTTAAGGAGAAACCCGTGTTGATGCACAGTCGCGGGGCTGTGGCTATGGCTCGATCGCAGAACCCTGATTCGGCTTCTTCTCAGTTTTACTTTACTTTGACCGATGTGCCGTTTTTGGACGGCAGCTATGCGGTTTTTGGGTACGTGAAGCAAGGGATGGATGTTGTTGATAAGATTGAAACGGGCGATCGCATTGATTCGGCTACTGTTACTGAGGGTTTGGAAAATTTTAAGGCTGCTAGCTGAAGGTAGTCAACCAATTTTGGATTTGAGATTTTGGATTTGAGATTATCCCCACGGGATCGATCCGATGGCTTGTAAATTCGGGATTTGAGATCAGGGAATTGGATTTTAGATTTGAGATTATCCCTTTTTAATCCAAAATCTCAAATCGTCGGGCCTGATTCTTCTTTTAATCCAAAATCTCAAATCTAAAATCGGCTTAGCTATGGATGTTGTTGTTACTGGAATTGGTCTTGTTTCGGCTTTAGGCACTCTGGAAACGAGCTGGAAAAGACTGCTGTCTGGAGAATCGGGAATCGAGCGGGATCAACCTTTTTTAGAACTTGAACGGCGACCTTTGGCTTTAATTGGCACAAAACCTGCCGATTTAATAACTTTAATTCGGCAGGTTTTAGCAGATGCTTTGCAAGATGCTAATTTGAGTTTGCCTTTGCCTGATTGCGGGATTGCGATCGGTTCTAGCCGAGGTTTCCAGGCAAATTTGGAACAATTGGCTAGCGTTGGCATTCGGTATTCGGAAGAAGAAAGAGGGCATTCGGCAGAAGGAAGAGGGAAGAAGAAAGAGGGAAGGGCATTACCGATTTCAGGTTACCAATTACCGATTCCCGATTCTCAATTCGTGAATTTTTTGCCTCACATGGGGGCGATGGCGGCGGCGAGGGCTATTGGCTCGACGGGGCCGGTGCTGGCGCCGATGGCTGCTTGTGCGACGGGCCTACAGTCGATCGCCCGTGCTGTTGATTTAATCCGCAGTGGTGAGTGTCAGCGGGCGATCGCAGGTGCTGTGGAAGCGCCCATTACACCGCTGACTGTGGCTGGATTTAACCGGATGGGTGCTTTGGCAAACGCTGGGTGCTATCCCTTTGATGAAAATCGGGAAGGCTTTGTACTCGGTGAAGGCGGGGCTTTATTGGTATTAGAATCGGCCGAGTTGGCAAGCCGTCGTGGCGCTAAAATTTACGGTCGAGTTTCCGGTTTTGGCTTGACAAATGATGCTTGTCATGCTATATCGCCGGCTCTGGGAGGGAAAAGTGCGATGGCGGCGGTAAATCAATGTTTGAAACGCAGCAATTTAGCCGCAGTTGATATAGATTTTATTCATGCTCACGGTACTGCAACTGAGTTAAATGACCGACACGAAGCACTGTTAATTCAGAAATTGTTTCACCCCAGAGTTACTGTTAGTTCCACTAAGGGGGCTACGGGTCATACTTTGGGAGCTTCGGGAGCTTTGGGCGTGGCTTTTTGTTTGATGAGTATTAAATATCAGATGTTGCCACCTGGCGCGGGAATGAAAAAACCGGCCTTTGAATTAGATTTTGTGCGCTGTGCGCGATCGGCTATTGTGAGAAATGCGGTTTGTTTGAGTTTTGGCTTCGGCGGGCAGAATGCTGCGATCGTTTTATCTGCCGATGGTTAATTTTTGCAAACTCGGTCGATCGGCATTTAAATTGCACCATCTCTCTACAGTTAAAATTTTGTGGGGCGGGCTCTCCGGCTCGTCGGCCCATCCAATTTAAATCAGAAAATAGTACCATATTTATGTATTTTAGTCAATTAACTGAGAAATTTGGCGATCTTGCTGGTGCTGCTGTCCTAGTCTGGCTCTGCATCCCGACGCTGCTCCTTGCGTCAAAGCCAGGGAGGCTAGAAAATAGAGGCAGATTAAAGCAGTATTGTATTTTATTAACGCACCGATGCTTATAAGCGAAAATTGAAGAAAGAAACTGTTTAAATTAAGCCTCAGGTATTTTCACATGGATCTGGCATCTCATCGATTTATGTCTTATTTTGAACCAGAGCAAGCTGCTCACCTTTGCCAAATAGCTATATTGGAGAGTTGTGATGAGGAAACGCTGGTTTTTGAAGAAGGAGAAAAAGCCGATTGTTTATATCTAGTTTTATCAGGTGAAGTCGAGTTTAGCAAGCGCCTTGAAAACAATCAATATCAAACTATTGCTGTCGCTAAGGCCGACGCTTATTTTGGCGAACTCGGAGTTTTAGACGGCGAGCCTCGCAGTGCTAGAGCTGTGGCAGTTGCAGGCTCGACTTTTGCCAAAATAGATCGCGAAGAACTCATAAAAACTCTCCAGTCTGCTAAAGGTAGTTCGGTACTGGAAATGTTTAGTTTCATTATTCAAAAATTGCGGGATACCACGGATCAATATGTTGGTCAGTTCGTACACAAACAAAAAATGGTATTGGTAGGAGAAATGGTGAGTACAATTATTCACGATTTTAAAAGTCCTTTTACGGGAATTAAACTTTCCAGCGAAATGCTAAAAGAAATGCACCCGGATGAGGAAAGTCAGGAGTGGTGCGAACTTATTCAATTGCAGGTTCAGCGAATGTTGGGGATGGCTGAAGAAGTATTAGAATTTTCGCGCGGCAATTCTGTATTACATAAAAAACCAGTTAATCTAATCCAGACTTTGCAGCAGTTTGAAAAGTTGAACAGAGTTTATTTTCAGGCGGCAAAAGTAGATATGGTTATACGGGTAACAGAAGTGATAGTCGAAGCGGACGAAAATAAGATTTTACGCGTTTTGCAAAATTTAGTTGGGAATGCTGTTGAAGCTTTTGGCGGGCGCGGAGGTCTGGTAGAGATTGCTGTGACGCAAAGTGAGGAGTGGGCAGAAATTACCATTTACGATAACGGCCCGGGGATTCCGCAGGAAATTAAGGAAAAGTTATTTGAACCTTTTGTGACTTATGGCAAGCGGACTGGTACTGGGTTGGGAACGGCGATTGCTAAGTCTATCGTTGATGCTCACAAAGGGGAAATTACTTATGAGTCCGAGGAGAAAAAAGGAACAACTTTTTACATCCGCTTGCCGAAAATTATGGCTTTAGCAGAGCAAGTTTAAGTAAGCTGTTTACCATTTAAATCTCAGAGGCTATCTAAGCAAGTATTGGGTTTCAGCCTTTGAAATACGCAGTTTAAATGCTAAATAGCTTAGGTAGGCAGATATATACGATTGACTTTCTCACGCTTGCCTCAGAAACTTGGTTTATGAGTAGATATTCTGTTACCAAACAATATTTTTCTAAGAAACCGGGTTTAAGAGCGTCAGTCCTAATACTGTGTAGCGATTTTCAGAATCAAGTAGAATAGAATTAACGAAGCGCTAAAAATCTGATGCGAGTTACTATTCAAACCTTACCCACAGAAGTTATCGATTTAATTGCCGCAGGCGAAGTGATTGACTCGATCGCGGCTGCGGTACGAGAATTAGTTGAAAATTCTCTGGATGCTGGCGCAACTCGCATCGTTGTTTCTGTCTGGCCCGAACAGTGGCGGGTGCAAGTTGCAGATAATGGTACAGGAATGGATCTGGAAAATTTGCAGCAGGCGGCTTCGCCTCACAGTACGAGCAAAATTACCACTGAAGCTGACCTTTACAAAATTGATACTTTGGGATTTCGTGGGGAAGCTTTGCACAGTTTAGCTCAGTTGGGCTGTTTGGAGGTTTTGAGCCGATCGAATGATTTGGGATTGGGCGATTTTTGGGAAAATCGAGAGTCGGCGCCAAACCCCCCCAGCTCATCATTGTTAAAGGGGGGAGCCCAAAATGCTCGATCGGGCTGGCGGGTGGTTTACAATAACGCAGGTGAAGCTGTGGAGGTGGAAACAGCGGCGATCGCTCCGGGTACGGTGGTGACAGTTGATAATTTGTTTGGCAATTGGCCTGTGCGTCGCAGTTTTTTGTCCGCAGCACAGCAAATGCGATCGATACAATCAATCCTCCAGCAAATTGCTATTTGTCACCCGCACGTTAATTGGCAGTTGCGTCAAGGAAATATCCCTTGTTTCCACGTAACTCCTGGTAGCACCGCGGAACACATTTTACCTCAATTTGTGCGCGGCGTGCGAGGGAGCGATTTGCAGTATTTAAAGTTAGATTTGCCTGGGAGTCCTGAAAATCAGAAAGCAGCAAATTTATTGCTAGAAACTCAACTTGTTGGATCTACAGTTAATCACAATTACCAATTACCGCTTGCCAGTTCCCAATTTCCAATGCCCAATTCCCAGTTTTTAGAATTAGTAATTGGTTTGCCCGATCGCTGTCACCGCAGACGGCCGGATTGGGTGAAGGTGGGGGTGAACCGGCGAGTTGTGCGATCGCCGGAATTAGAGCAAACTATTCTCAGCGCCTTTGCCCGCACTTGTCCGCGCGATCGCTATCCGGTGTGTTTTGTTCACCTGCAAATCTCCCCCTCGTCCATCGACTGGAACCGCCACCCGGCTAAGGTTGAAATTTATCTGCACGATCCGAGTTTTTGGCAAGCACAAGTTAGCGCGGCAATTGCTCGTGCTTTGCATTTAAACGATGAAGTTTTGCCGCCTGCCCCAATTCCCGAGCGAGTGGGAAAATTACTGAAGGCATCGGAACAAAAAAGTGCTTACACTGTCGGGATTTCGGCTAGGCAGAATGATGAAGGTGGCGAGCAGGAAAAAGCTAATCAAATAGGATTGATGGAATTGAGGGCGATCGCTCAAGTTCACAATACTTACATTGTTGCCGAACATTCCAGCGGAATGTGGTTAGTCGAACAACACATCGCTCACGAGCGCGTTTTGTACGAGCAATTGTGCGCGGCTTGGCAGCTAAAATCTCTCGAAAAACCCGTGATTCTCAGTCAATTATCTGCGCTGCAAATTGAAAATTTATCCCGCTTGGGTTTGTCCGTAGAAACTTTTGGCGAACAGCTATGGGCTGTCCGCGAAGTTCCTGAATTATTAGCTGATCGAGATGACTGTGCGGATGCGCTTTTTGAACTCAGTAAAGTCGCAGATTTGCAAGCTGCTCAAGTTGCTACTGCTTGTCGCAGCGCTATGCGCAACGGTACTCCTTTGAGTCTTTCCCAAATGCAAAATTTGCTGGATGAATGGCAGCAAACTCGCAATCCGCGCACTTGTCCTCACGGCCGCCCTATCTATTTTGCTTTGGAAGAATCGACTCTGGCTCGGATTTTCCGCCGCAGTTGGGTGATTGGTAAAAGTCACGGGATTTGAAGGTTAAAAGTTAAGCTGTAAGGTGCGCTTTACATAGAGGAATGTTTTTTTTTGAACCGCAGAGGGCGCAGAGAACGCAGAGAGGAAGAGAAGAGAGATGTTTGTGGGTTGAGGCTATTAATGACTGTATAACTGGATATTAGGGCATGAAAGTATGAGGAATATTGCAGTTTTATCGATTTTTTTGAATGTGATTTTGCTATCTGTTATTTTGATTTATGCCTGGAAGCGTGGCTATTTGGGCAGAATTTTGGTAATGGCTAATGCCAATTATTTAGAACTGCCGACGGATACGCTAAGTTCTCAGTCTGGGTGGCAAGATGAGGTACAATATCAAGTTGCTGTGACTCAGAATACTCGGATAAAAACTTGTTTTTTGGGGGATTCGATAACTTCGATGCTGGGAAATACTCTGGGTGACAATTCTTTCAATTTTGCGATCGGCGGGATGAGTGCGATTTCTCAGTTGGAACAGCTTAAGTTTTTAACTGCTGCTAAGGTTAAGTGCGATCGAGCGCTTATTGCGCTGGGTACAAATGATGCTATTTATAAAACTATGGAGGAGCATTTTTTCAAAAATATGCAGCAAGTAATCGGGATTGTTAAGAATGATCTGGGGGCGAAACAGGTGGTTTTGCTTCCGGCTTTTTACTCGACTTTTGAGGCCAGCCGCGATGTCAGTGTGGCGGCTCCTATCAAGAGAGTTGATCGGTTTAATCAGTTGATTCGTCAAGTTGCTGTTGTCGAAAAGTTATCTGTTGATGATGCAGCCGTGCAGCCGTTATTTGAGGGCAAAGCTTTGAAGGCTAATTTGACATCGGATGGTGTTCACCTCAATCTCGATGGGAAAAAAATCTATCGTGAAGGTTTATTAAAGATAGTGGCTGATTTAGATAAAAAAAATTAAAGTATATTATTGAAATAATGCACTTTTTTTAATTTTTTTTAGCAACAGGCAAGATGTCTGTTCCACAACAAAAATTGCCTGTTCATGATCTTGGTACAAAATGTCAATTAAAATCAAATAAATCATAAATATGGATTTTCCCAGAGCGCGACAACTATTTTATCAAGAAATAAATCAGCCGGATGGCTCGATCGACCTGGCGAAAGCTGCCCTTTACATGGCTTTGGAAGAATACCCAAATTTAGAGCCTCTTGAGTATCTCAACGCTCTCGACACGATCGCAGATGAAGTGCGCTCACGCCTGCCGGCACAGAATTATCCGCTGCGGATCATTCAAACTATTAACAGCTATTTATACGGGGAGTTGCAGTTTGCGGGCAATGATGCTGATTATTACGACCCCCGCAATAGCTTTTTGAATGAAGTGATCGATCGGCGTACTGGCATTCCCATCTCTTTATCTTTGGTTTATTTGGAGGTTGCTAAGCGGATTGATTTTCCGATGGTGGGAATTGGGATGCCGGGACATTTTTTAATTAGACCGGATTTTGAAGATGCTGGCATTTTTGTTGATGCGTTTAACGGGGGCGAGATATTATTTCCTGAAGATTGTCAAGCCAGACTTTCTCAAATTTACGGTCAACCTATGGAGTTGCAGCCGGCTTTTCTCGCCCCGGTAAGTCCCCGGCATTTGTTGGGGCGAATGCTGGGAAATCTGAAGGCGATTTACTTGCAACAGCGAGATGCTTTGAGGGTGCTTTTGGCGATCGAACGGATTTTGCTGCTGTTTCCCGAGGCGCTAGGGGAACGGCGCGATCGCGGAATTCTCTACTATCAAGTTGGCCGCTTGGCCGAGGCGCGCCACGATTTGGAACTATACCTGAGAAATGCTCCGAATGCTCCTGATGCTGCTACAATTCGCCAATTGGTCGATCGGCTCGCTCGGGATATGTGAACTTAAATTCGCTATATATCGCACACTTTGACACTCCCGGGCCTGAAGGCGTGGGGATTCTTAATTCATCGACTAACCTTTAAGCGCTATGTCCTTGCGGCAATTCTTAAACCTTTCAACCGTACAAAATACCAATTGACGAGTTCAACTCACAGCAACCCCAGAGGGTCTATCTCCAAAAGCGTACTAGGATATGAACCTAGAGTTCGGGTATGCCCTACCCTACTTAACAAATGAACCAAATTATTTGTTTTCTGGTAAAGAGAATGCGTTGATTCTCTAGCTGTTTTAAGAGTATTCGCTGCTCTGGGTCCAACAATTTATGCCTAAAAGTGTGTCTTAACTGTTTCACGATGGCACAGGAGTTTAACCTTGACTATTTTAGTATACTACAAATATCAGCAGTTCCCTGATTTTTAGGAAGGGATTTAAGAAATTAAAGCCGTCCTAGAAGGACGGGGTTTTAAACCCAATTTCCAGATAAACTGCTGCCCCACGGGCAAAAGTCGCTTTTATAAGTTTTGCAAAGCTATATAAAATTGTCTAATATCATAATTTAACATATAAATTCTCAATTAACACCTATCTTTTGATAGGTTAAATTTGCTTGACATGACTGTAAAATCATAGGTCATTTACGGAAATCCCCAGTCCACTTTCCCGACTGATACCTGCAGAGACGATCGATCGAAAAAGTATTTTGACGTAAAGAGGCACAAACCTATGAATTTTCAGTTTCCACAAAGTTATCTCAACGGAATGCAACCGCAGTCACCCCATTTAACAAAAAAAATGTCAAAGTCTTTATCATTAGGTTTGGCACTTTTGGTGGGAACAAGTGCAGTATTCCTGAGCGGTGGCAAAGCTTTTGCGTTAGACAATGTTACCGTAAAATACGGTGCTGTTGACGTAACATTACCGATGAGCGACTTGCAAAGCTTGGCACAAACCGGCAAAGCATCATCTCAACTGCAAAGCGTTCTGAGTCTTGCGAAACAAACTCCTGAGTCTATGCGCGAAATATTAACGCGAGAAGTGCCTTTAGATTCCCAATTAGTAGGGCGGCTGGCAAATACTTATTTTGGGGAACTTGTTTTCAAACAATTGGGCGAGGTTGCTTATACGCCGGCAACTCGGACTCAAAGCGCGTCGGCCCTGCGCGATGCTTTAGTTGCAGCTTCCAAAGATGGCAAAATATCACTGGTGGAAGTGATGCAAAATTACAGCCCGGCTGCCTTAGAAGTTGACGGTAATCAAGCTATGGCTATCTACCAGCGAGTGATTAAAGACGTGCAAGATTTGCAAGCTATGTATCAGAATTCCCCAGCTTTGCAAAATACGGCCAGCCAAGCCGTGAATTCGGCGAGAGAAATGATTTGTCAGCCCAATCCATCGGGAAGGGCGAAGTAAATAACTGAAGTTGCAGGGAATTGGGTATTGGGTATTGGGTATTGGGTATTGGTGCTTTTTTTCCTATTAGCTGTGAGTTTTCAGCTATTACCAATTACTCATTAGCAATTACCGATTACCAATTACCCATTATCCATTACCCATTACCCATTTTTTGAGATAGTTGCTCGGCTACCCGCTTAAGTCGGCGGAGTTGGTCTTTCATGTCTTTCTGCGTCCAAGGGGCTGCAAATTGATTGAAACCAAATCTAATTAAACGATTGGGAATTTGAAATTCAAAGCGGTTAATCAAGAGAGTTCCTTGGATTTGGGGCTGGCATTCCCAGCGATCGCATCCTTTGAAAAATCCGTCAAACCCCCACACAATTAAACCGGGTTGTCGCTCCAACACCACACTCTCTAAAGTGGGTTGCAAAACCGGAATTTTTATGATAAATAAGCTGCGACTTCCTACAGCAGTATCCCATTCGCCCTCGGGATCGCAACGCAGCAGGGGGTTGAGCCACTTGTGCATCAAAGTGCGATCGACTATACAGCGCTCCACCAAGGTAGCAGCAGCGCGAATTTCAATGGATTGCTCGAAAACTTGACGAATTGACATGAGAACCTGCAACAACGAGGGTATTACAAAACTTTGCTTACTTTATAGTCCTTTATTTACTTGTACCGTCAATTTTTCCAGAAATTAAAAGATTGACACACTCATAAATACAGTGTATCATCTTGATTTAAAGTATATATACCGATTATGCAGTTAGTCGAAAGGCACGTCATTAAACCAAATCATAGGTTTTATCGAGAAGCCGATCGACTGTCTTGGCTGTGCAAAAATCTTTACAACAGCGCTAACTACATCTACCGTCAAAACTTTTTCGCCACCCAACAAACAAACGCTCTGGCTGTGTATCACGCGCTCAAAACAAGTCCTGATTACAAAGCACTGCCGGCAAAGGTAGCACAAAGCACGCTCGGTTTAGTCCTCAAAGCATGGACTAGCTATGATCTGGTGGTGCGAAACTATCAGGAAGACCCAACTAAATTTAAAGTCGCACCGAAAAACCCTCATTATAAAGGTTCACGAGATCGAAAAAGAGAAGACGGACGCTATGTAGTTGTATTTAATTGTCAAGCTGTCAGCAAAAGAGCCTTAAAAAAAGGATATGCTCGACCCTCTGGGACTAATATTTGGTTGCCCTCAAAAGTTACCTCGATTCTGGAAATCCGGATTGTTCCCAAGGTAGGTTGTTATGTGGTCGAGGTCGTCTATGAAAAGTTAGAACAGCCTTTACAAGTTAATCAGAGGGTAGCTGCTATAGATTTAGGATTAAACAATCTGGCAACATTAACCTACAATGTTCCTGGGTTAGTACCGACAATCTTCGACGGACGGGCTGTTAAGTCAACCAATCAATACTGCAATCAAGTTTCATCGGTCTTGAAATCATTGCTGCCCGCCGCGCAAAAAACCAGTAAAAAACTCGCAAAATTGTGGCACAAGCGTAACGGTAAAGTGGATTACTACCTCCACACGACGAGTTCCGCAATTATTAAAGAACTCGTTAATCATCAAATTGGCTTGCTGGCTATAGGCTGGAATCAGGACTTCAACGATGGGATTAAGACTGCCAAGGTTAATAATCAAAATTTTGCCTGCATTCCCCATCGCCGATTCGTGCAAATGTTGCAGTACAAAGGACAAATTGCGGGAATTAAAGTTGTGTTAGTAGAGGAGAGTTACACATCCAAATGTTCAGCCTGGGATTGGGAACCAATTCAAAAACATTCCGACTACATTGGCAGTAGGGTAAAAAGAGGATTGTTCAGAACCAAAACTGGACGCTTCATAAATGCCGATGTAAACGGTTCTTTGAATATTGGCCGAAAAGCAGTCGGAGATGGGTTTATCCCTAATTCGATAGAGGGTTTTGTAGTTAACCCAGTACGATTAAAAGCGTACAAACATTAAATTTAGGCGATGTCTAGATTTTTTGGAACTATTATTAAAGTTTCGTCTTTTCCCTGTCAAATCTGACGTTAACCTGAGAAAAAAATGAATGAAACTTGGCAAGAGATAACTCAACCGATATCGGGTCAAATAGCGGCTTTGTCCGATCGCATTTTGGCACAGGCCCAGTCCGGGAATCCGCTGACAGACGCCGAACGCGGAATTAACAATTTCATTCAGGGCTCAAACCTTGAAAATCTCCTCTGGGCCGTCGGTATCCTGCTAGTTGGCTTGATAGTATCAGCCCTCGTCTCATCTGTAGTGGGGGGATTGCTCAAGAAGACTACGATCGATAACCGACTCGCTGCTTGGATTACCGGCCGCCCGGAGGGAGCAGGAGCCCCGCAAGTGGAAAAATGGATTTCCTCCGCGGTGTTCTGGATCATTTTTATCTTTTTCCTGGTTGCCTTTTTCAACCGGCTCAATCTAACGGCCGTCTCGCAACCGCTCAATACTTTTCTCAATCAAATAGCGAATTTCTTGCCGAAGTTAGCCGCCGCGCTAATTTGGTTGGGGATTGCTTGGGTGTTGGCGACTGTCGCCAAAATGGCCGTATCGCGGGTGATGCGGACTTTTAGCGTGGACGAGCGCTTGAATCAGGAGGTGGGCACTGCGTCCAGCGAGCGCCCTTTGCTGCTGAGCGATACTGTGGCGAATGCGCTGTACTGGTTCATCTTTCTGCTGTTTTTGCCGCTGATTCTGGAAGCGCTGCAATTGCAGCAGGCTCTGCTGCCTGTTAATAATTTGCTCAACCAAATTCTGGCGGCAATTCCGAAAATTCTGGAAGCTGTGCTGATTGGGTTTGTGGGCTGGCTGCTGGCTATGGTGGTGCGGCGGATTGTCACGAATCTGTTGGCTGCTGCTGGGGCGGACGGTTTGGGCGCTCGGTTTGGAATTTCGCGGAATGCGGGCGGACAATCGCTGTCGTGGATTGTCGGCACGATCGTCTATGTTTTGATTTTGATTCCAACGGCGATCGCAGCTCTCAACGCTTTGGATATTCAGGCGATTTCGCAGCCTGCAGTCGCGATGCTCAACGACATTTTGAGCGCGGTTCCCAAAATCTTCACGGCAGCGCTAATTCTGGCGGTTGCTTACATTTTGGGGCGTTGGGTAGGCGATTTGGTGACTAATATCCTGAGCGGAATTGGCTTTAACAATGTCTTTTCTTGGTTGGGAGTGCAGCCGAAACAGCCGCTTCGGCTAACGCCGAGTTCGATCGATCCGGACGCAACATTACTTCAGGAACCGGAACTTCCGGCCCGCACGCCTTCGGAATTTGTCGGCATTGTGGTGCAGGTGGGCATCATGCTGTTTGCTGTGGTGGCGGCTACCGACGTGCTGCGGATTCCAGCGCTGACGGCGATTGTCAGCGGTATTGTCCTGGTTGCAGGTAGGGTGCTTTCGGGTTTGGTGGTATTTGCGATCGGCTTGTATTTGGCGAATCTGGCCTTTAGCTTGATTGCCAGTTCTGGCACTCGCCAAGCGCGGCTTTTGGGCCAAACGGCTCGGATCGCGATTATTGCTTTTGTTTCGGCCTTGGCGCTGCAACAGATGGGCATTGGCAGCGATATTGTGAATTTGGCTTTCGGGCTGCTGCTCGGGGCGATCGCAGTTGGCATTGCTCTAGCTTTTGGTTTGGGCGGGCGCGAGATTGCGGCCGACCAAATTCGCGAATGGTTAGCGTCGTTTAAACAAGATAAGACGCCGCGTTTGTAACTCTATAAAAAGGCGTTTGTACTTGACAAACGCCTTTTTTTTATAAAAAAATAATCGGTCGTCGGCTAAAATAAAAATAACCAGCATTGAGGAGACTTAAATCATGACTGTTTTAACTTCTCTCGAACAAGAAGAAATCCAATATCCCAGTAGTGACGGAGAACCGATGGCGGAAAGTGACATCACGCGCGATTACATGACTTACGGCGTGGAAGCTCTGAAGCTGCACTTTCAAGGGCGATCGGATGTCTACGTGTCAGCAAATTCTTTCGTCTATTACGAAGAAGGCAACAAAGCAGCAGTAGTTGCTCCCGATATCTATGTAGTATTCGGAGTCAGAAAACGCCAAAGAGATAACTATAAAATCTGGAAAGAAGCAGGGATATCCCCGCAGTTTGTCTTAGAAATAACCTCAGAAACAACTCAAGATGTAGACCAAGAAACCAAACCAGAAATCTATGAAAGTTTGGGAGTAAGGGAATACTTTCAGTACGATCCGTCTGGGCATTATTTGAATCCGATATTGCAAGGATTACGTTTAGTCAACAACCGATATGAGCCGATTCCTGTCAATAATATCGCCTTCGATACGCTGTGGCTGTACAGCGAAGTATTGGGACTGGAATTGCACTTAGTCTCTGGAGAATTGAGGTTTAGAAATCCTCAAACAGGAGAGTTTCTGAAGACTTACCAGCAATCCGAACAAGCGCGGCTGGCCGAACAACAAGCACGGCTGGCGGCAGAATCAGCATTGCGCTCGCTCATTTCTCACCTGTTAAATTCTGGAATGAATTTAGAGCAAGTTGCACAAATGATGAATTTATCGCCATCGGAAGTTGAACGATTAATAGCGGAAAATTAATGAGCGATCGCCTGCTTTCTACCTTCCGATTACAGCCTCGGATCGACAGGTTCGCTCTCCATCGCTAAAACTCCGAAAACGCACTCGTGAACTTGTCTCAATGGAGCACCTGCAACAAATCGCTCCAATGCTTCTACACCGAGAGCAAACTCTCGCAACGCCAAAGAACGCTTGCCGGAAAGTCCGCGCGATCGCAATTTTTCTAAATGTTCCGGCAAAGAATATTCCAGACCATAAATAATTCGCAAATACTCTTTACCGCGACATTTTACCGCAGGCTGTACGAGTCCTTTGCTATTTTTCACAATAAAATCCATAGGTTTAACAACCATTCCTTCGCCTCCCGCCAGCGTCAGTTTTTCCCACCATTGAATCCCTGCGGATCTGCTGTCAAAATCGGCAATTTCAACTATTTTGTATTCAGTAGCTAACAGGAATTCAGGGTCAGCTTTACAAATTTGTGAAATCTGTTCCATGTGCCAACAGTGATTTTTGTCAGTGTGAACAGTGCCCTCGGTTGCCAAGATGTGGAAAGGTGCTAATTTGAGGTCCAAGAGCGATTTCACTGGCCAGCAGTAGCGCTGATAGGCATGAACATAGCGATCGGCTAGTTCGGCTCGCTCTTGGTAGCTAGTCAGTAAAGAATTAATTTCAACTCCCCGCTGGTTTGCCTGTTCTAAGTTCTTAATCGCCTCCGCAAACCCGTGACGAGATGCTGTTCCCACGGCGGCGTATTGCTCTTTCAATAAACCTTGAGCTTTGGCTGACCAAGGCATTAATTCGCAGTCCAAACACACCCAATCGGTTTGAAATTTATCCCAAAAATTGCTCGCAGTGAGAGCGACATTTACCCGCGCTAAAAATTCTCTTTCTAAGGTAGAATTATCGAAAAAATGCCGTCCCGTGCGGGTGTAGCAAATGCCCCTACTCTCGCTGAGAATCCCAAAGCGGCGTAAAGCTGCCGATGCGTCGCGACAAACAATCATAACTGCACGGGAACCCATGTGCTTTTCTTCGCACACAACTGTCGATATGCCCTGCTGTTGGTAGTAGCTAAATGCTTCGGCTGGATGTTCTAAAAGTCCTGGTTCTTTGGAGGTAGCAGCGGGAGACATTGTGGGCGGCAAATAAATCAGCCATTTGGGATTGGCTGCAAACCGACTCATTACTTCTAGGGCGGCGATCGCATTTTCTTCTTTAATCGTAATGTTACTTTGCAGGCGAGTTGAAATAATGCGTTTTCCCAGTACGTCGCTAATGTCCAGTACGTCATCAAACTGCTGTTGGGCGGTGAGATTCACTGCCGCCAAACCGCTATTGATAACGGGTGAATTCATGTCTCTATTGTTAAGTGGAGTTGGGCTGTCTTGAAAGAGGATCGGTTTGGCAGGTTCGCAGTAAATTCTAGCAGCAGGAACGCTGAGAAATTCTCTTTCGGGATACCGCAAAGCTGTTAGTTTGCCCCCGAAAACGCAGCCGGTGTCAATATCAACAGTATTGTTCAACCATTCTGTTTCTGGAACGGGGGTGTGTCCGTAAACAACCGCTGCCTGACCTCGATATTCGGCGGCCCAATTATAGCGGACGGGCAAGCCGAATTCATCGATTTCGCCAGTTGTTTCTCCGTACAAGGCGAAATCTCGAATGCGGCCCGATGCGCGTCCCTGAAATTCAGCTTTCATCCCGGCGTGGGCGACGACTAATTTTCCGCCATCGAGGACGTAATGCCCAATTAAACTATCTAAAAATTGGCGAATTTCTCGTACTGCTGATTCGCGCAATTCCTCTGGTAAAGCGGCAATTTCTGCTAAGGTTTGTTCGAGTCCGTGGTTAATTTTGACATTTTTGCCGTTGAGTTTTCGCAGCAGTTTGATGTCGTGGTTTCCAGGTACGCACAAAGCTGTTTCTGCGAGTACCATGTTTCGCACGAGTTTGAGGGTGTCGAGAATGCGCGGACCTCGATCGACCAAATCGCCCAAAAACACTGCTTTACGGCCCTCCGGGTGCGCGTAGGTGGGAAAATTCCCCAAATCGGATTCGCTGGATTTTTCGATAATTTGATAGCCCAACTGTTGCAGCAATTGCTCCAATTCGTCGCAGCAGCCGTGAACGTCGCCGATAATATCAAAAGGGCCACGATCGTGTTTGCGGTTGTTCCACAGCGGTTGTCTTTCGACTTCCACGGCCTCGATTTCCTCTGGAGAACGGAGGACGTAAACGTACCGAAATCCTTCCCTATCTAGAGATTTGAGCGATCGCTTTAAATTCTGAACGTGGCGGCGAATTACATGATTTCCAAAATTGCGGTTTGGACGTTGTTGATTGCGATCGCCACACAATTTTTCTGGTAAATCTAGCACAATAGCAACCAAAAAGCAATGGTACTTTTGGGCTAATTCCACCAAAAATTTGCGACTTTCCGGCTGAACGTTGGTGGCATCAATCACAGTTAGCTTACCTGCAGCCAGACGTTTAGCAGCGATTAAATGCAATACTTCAAAAGCATCAGCGGTGGCCGCTTGATTGTTTTCGTCGTCGGAAACCAGACCGCGGCAGTAATCCGATGAAATGATTTCTGTAGGTAGGAAATGCTGCCGCGCAAAGGTGGATTTGCCGGAACCGGATGCACCGATGAGAACGACTAAAGATAGTTCTGGAAAAGTAATTTTCATTTTTTAATAATATAGATTTTTTACTCGTTTTACTCGTTACTCGTTACCAGGCAGAGCCTGGTAACGCATATGCAGAGGCTCTGCCTCGAATTCTCATCAAACCTCGCGAGGCAGAGCCTCTGGGCATCGGTTCCCAGGAAGTTCCTGGGAACCAGTGAATATAGATTTTTTACTCGTTTACTCGTTACCAGGATATTCCTGGTAACGCATATCCAGAGGCTCTGCCTCGAATTCTCATGGAACCTCGCGAGGCAGAGCCTCTGGGCATCGGTTCCCAGGAAGCTCCTGGGAACCAGTTAATAGATTTTTTACTCGTTTACTCGTTACCAGGATATTCCTGGTAACGCAGATCCAGAGGCTCTGCCTCGAATTCTGATCGAACGAAAGCGAGGCAGAGCCTCTGGGCATCGGTTCCCAGGAATATCCTGGGAACCAGTTAATAGATTTACATCTCGAATATTGCCATTTGCGTAGGCGAACCTACTTCTAAATCTTCAGTTCCCACACAACGAAACTCTACCCCACAGCCAAACCGTTCGGCAACCCCATTCGCCCAAGTTTGAAATTCGGCCCTTGTCCACTCAAAGCGGTGATCCCGGTGGCGAAATTTGCCCGCCGGCAAGTTTTCAAACCTAACGTTATATTCAATATTTGGAGTTGTGACGATCGCACTTTTGGGTCGGATAAATTCAAACAAAACCCGCTCAAAAGCAGCTAACCGTTCTAAATCCAGATGTTCGATCACTTCAATTACCGTCGCCGCATCAAAACCAGTCAAGCGACTGTCCCGATAAATCAGCGAACTTTGAATTAGTTGAATGCGAGATTGCTGTGCGGGAGACAATCGATCGATTTGCAAACGTTCCCTGGCAATTTCCAATGCCCGAAAGGACACATCGACGCCTGTAATTTGTTCGATCGAGCTTTCTTGCAAAAGCAATTTCAGCAGTTTTCCCTCACCGCAGCCCAAATCTACCACTCGCTTAGCACCACTTTGCTTTAAAACCTCCGTCACAGCTTCCAAACGCTGTTGATTCAAGCTAATGCGCTGTTCTAAAACTTCCTCTTCTTGCTGATGAGAAACTTCGAGTTCCTCAGGGTCGATATTATCTTCTTCTGCTAACTGTGCCACAGCAATTCGCGTCAGACGGCGCTGGCGTTTCAGATAGCGGTTGGCAATTTGTTCGCGGGCGGGATGGGCGTTCAACCAACCTTCGCCGTGATGCAATAACTTCTCGATTTCATCATCGCCCACCCAATAATGTTTGTCGTCATCCAACACGGGAATTAGCACGTAAAGATGGCTTAACAAATCCGCCAAACGAACTGTATTTTGCAGTTCCACAGAAAAGTAAGGACTCGCGCCCCACTCGGGAAATTGCTCGTCAAGAATCAGGGGTTTGGCTGCGACTTGATAGCCAAGCGGCTCAAACATTTGCCGCAGGAACTTCTCGCCACCGCGACAGGGCAAAACCGACAGATTAACTGTCAACGGAATAGCTGTTTCTGCGAGTTCTGGGCGGTCTTTGCAGCGACCGGATAGAGCTGTACTAAAGACTTTGGCGAGGGCGACAGACAGAAACGAAAAGGCAACGTAGGGGCGATCGTTCACGTATTGTTCGAGAGGGCGATCGCCGGATTTCGACTTGCCCCGCACCAAACCAACCGGATCGACATCTAAGAGTAAAGCTGCCGTGCACCTTTCTGCATTTGCCTCTGGATAAAACACGCTGGCTTGCCCGAAAGTCATCGGAAAGGATTGATGGCGATCGGGATGTTTGTGCAGCAAATAACCCAAATCTGTAGCAGGGACGCGAGTTGTAGATATGGTTAATAACATAAGCTATTAATTTTTGAAATTATCTGCGTTTATCTGTGTTTATCTGCTTTATATCTGCGGTTGAATAATTCCCAAAACAATCACTGAAATTTCTGTTTTTCCACACTTCCCAAATTTAACTTAGCCCGCAACTCCTCCTTAATCCGATTTAAAATAGAATCCTCATCCAAAGAAGACAAAATCTTGCTCACCACAGCCTTTGGCCCATCATCTCCCCAAGAAGCACCATTAGCCAAATAAGCCTTAGTAACTTGACCGATACCGTAGGAAGAAACCCCCGCGATCGCAGCTTGCGTCAGCGCCACAGACAAATAAGGCCCTAAAGCCAAACCCCCCGTCGCTGGCGTCGCCAAACCCAACAATCCTTTCAACGAGCTCAAACCAAAATTAGCCAACAATTCACCTGCCGTAATCCCCCCCATACTAATTGCAATCTTTTGCAGCAATTCCACCGCGCCCGCTTCCGTCATCGCAATGCCGTAAACTTTAGATAAAGTTAATATCATCACCACATCAATTACCGCACCGCTAACAATATCAACTACAGTAATTGGATTAAGTGCGATCGCCACCGATTTCGTCATTACCGCGTTCCAGATAATTCGATTAGCCGCGTCATCTCGAATTTCCATTTTACGCTGCACCAACTGCTCGTTAATATCCCCCGCACAGAGCATCGTATTCAGCGCGACCAAAGATTTGCCTTCTCGGTCTAAAATCTCCAAAATCTTTAATTTTAAATCTTGCACTTGTGGCAAACTGCGAGTCATTTGCACGCCCATACTTCCGTCGGGACGGCGCACCGCCCTCGCCGTCAAAGGGGAAGCCGCCGCCATCACAATTTCATCGGGAGACAACAATTCTCTCACGCGATCGTCTCGAATTTTATGATAAATTGCCAGCCTGTCTGCATCAGGATACTGGTCAATTTTATTAAACACTAATAACATCGGTTTCCCGGCTTCCCGCAACTGCGAAAGTGCTGCGTATTCCACCTTTGTAATGTCGCCAGCAACTACAAACAAAATCAAATCTGCTTGTTTAGCAACGCGGCGGGCTAAAAGTTCGCGAGTTTCGCCGTCAACTTCATCTATTCCCGGAGTGTCGATTAATTCAACTTGCGACAAACGGTAAATAACTGGCGAAAGTCGTAGCGTAGCGGGGCGTAAGCCATCGGGCAAATTCTCATCAATTCCCTCTCCGACATCCCACTGGCCGATAGTCGTCGTGCGAGTCACCCCGTGAGTCGGGCCAGTTTCAAACACATTTTGACCTAGCAGCGCGTTCAAAACCGAAGATTTTCCCCTTCCCACCATCCCAAACACAGCTATTTGCACGCAAGCGCGCTCTAGCTTGTCGAGCATTTTCTCCAACCCGCCAATTTCCGGTTCTAGTCCAGTTCGCTCTTGAACTGTCAAGTCGAGATTTTCTACTATATCTCGCAGAGCATCTTTAGCGTGGCGCAAGTTGAGTTCTGCCTGAATGTCTGCGAAGCTTAAAATTGTGTCATCTAATTCGCGATCGACATTTGAAAAATCCGAGGCTTCAGTCATCTGATGTTATAGCTTTGCTTCACTTAAAGTTTCAACCGATATGATGCCATTCTAGCTTTTTCCGTCTGCTTTGTACATTCTCTCGGATTTATCCAACTCTAACTCTCGGGTTTACCAAATTCTAACTCTCGGATTTACCAAATTCTAACTCTCGGATTTACTCAAGCCTGACTCACCCAAAAGTTCTCGCATTCACCCGCAAGCCCGCCGGGGATTTAAATCCCCGTCTTATAGCAAAAGTCGGTTAAAACCGACTGGCAACCTAAATTAGATTGTGATAAATTTCAGTCCTCTTTGAGAGGACTTTCGCTATGAGACAGGGGTTTTTAACCCCTGTCGGACTATCCGACAGACCAATAAGCCGATTTACCCAATTTCAACTCATTTACAACAATGATTAACCCTCTCAAAATCGCCAGTTATCCATTTCCTTTACGTGTAATAATTTTCCTATTCATCTTGCTAGCAATTTGGCTGCCGCTAGCAGCACCAATTTATCTCTTAGTTAAAGATAGTAACCTGGCAACTATTCTGACAATGGGATTGTTGTTTACTGAGTTTCTGTTCCTAGTGCCACGCTGGGGAAAACAGGTTTACGGACAAACCCAATTACTCAAAAGTTACGGTTTAATCAATACGCGAAAAAACGGTTTTGAACTTTTAATCGGATTGGCGATCGGGCTTTTGCTCACTTTCAGCTTATTTGCGGTGCAAGGGCTGTTCGGCTTAGTCGCGTGGCAAAATTCTGATAATTTGCCGAGAATCATCGCAGAAGGGCTGTTAAGCGCCCTTGGAGTCGGTTTTGCGGAGGAGTTGGTATTCCGGGGTTGGTTGCTGGACGAGTTGCAGCGGGATTACAATTATAGAATATCTCTGTGGGCGAATAGCCTGGTGTTTGCCCTATCTCATTTTATCAAACCTGTCGCGGCTATGCTGGGGAGTTGGCCGCAGTTTCCGGGGTTGTTGTTGCTGGGTTTGATTCTGGTTTGGGGAAAAAGATCGCGCCAAAATCGCCTCGGTTTGTCGATCGGGCTTCATGCAGGTTTAGTCTGGGGATATTACACGATTAACATCGGGCAGTTAGTGCGATATTCGGCATCGGTTCCCGACTGGGTGACAGGAGTTAACGGCAATCCGCTAGCTGGGGCGATCGGGCTGTTGTTTTTGAGCGTCTTGGCTTTGGGAATGCGAAAAATGTCTGAACATTCCAAAGGTTTGTAATATATCCATCAGGTGCGTCGCTATGAGATTGTTGGTATTTAGTTAAGAATTTAGGATCGCGAATTAAATAACTTACAATTTTAATTGTTATTGTGGGATGGGCGTCCCGCCCGTCCAAAAAGGACGGGCGAGACGCCCATCCCACAAACTTGTGGAAGTTATTTAATTCTCATTCCTTATCGCAGGCGACACACCCTACAACTGCTGCTGTTTTAGCGCAGGCATTATTAGATTAAATTGATATTTAGAGATTACTTAGGTTATAAATTATTTCTTGAGAACGCTTGAGCGCAATAGTAGCAATCGCAGATAATAAGGGAAAATTATCGTCATAGTCTGCTTGATTTCGATATCGGCGCAACACTGCTAAATTATCGGCAATTAATTGATATCTGGAGTCAGGATTAATATCAAATTCTTGCCAAACATAGCGGTGAATATCGCTAGTTTTTGGCAGGGAATGACCTTGTTTATCTCGCAAATAGTTCCGCGCTAAGATAAAAGCAGCATAATAGGAACGACTGATAGCATCCCTCAATCGCGCCTCCTGTTCAGCAGGAATAGTTGCTTGACCAGCAAGTTCTTTTGCTAAATTTAGGTATTGCGACCAATCAAAACTCATCAGTATATTCCAAAATCGTATAAAAATGCTCCCGAATTTCGTGGGATAATCCCCGAGACCAATTTTTACGCAATTCATCTTCTCTATCCATTGCTTCATCGGGAGCGAGGTCTGTTAAGATGATTGAGAGAACCAGATGAACATAGTTAGGGATTTCGGGGTCATTGATGACTTGAAGTAATAGTCTTTCTTCGGGGAAATAATTGCTAATTTGAACGGGTGCTTCTAGCACCACGGGAAGTAAAAACGGATATTTGTTAATAAAGTCAATGACTTCGGTCTTGTCTCGGAAAATGTATGATTTTTCTATGGTTTCGATGTCTGATTGGGAAATGAGGAAAGGCGCGACTCTTGGTGCTGATATCTTGTCTAAAATTAAGGATGCTATGGCATTTTGTTCTGCTTCGGGTAGTTGAGAGACGGTGGCAAAAGTTTCTGCTAATAGGTTATTCATTTTGTAAATCTCCTATGCGACTATTCGTGAGAAAAATCAATATTTATAATTATAATCTGTTCTGCGGTAAATCTGAAAAAAAAATTAGTTTACTACGCTGGAACCCATCCTAAATCAGCACCAACTCCTCCGTAAATAAACCAGACTATTTCAGCAGACTTGTCTCTACAGAAAGCATTGGCAA
>NZ_JANMZH010000799.1:0-2551 GCF_031383065.1 Microcoleus sp. OTE_8_concoct_300
CTCCGTACTAGAATGATTCCTCGCGTAGACGGTTGTTCTTACTTGCTGCTTGAATTGTATCAAAAACTGAAGGCGGTTGAAACCGCTACCGACTTGTCCCCGTGTCTAAAGCCAGGGGCTTGCGTCTCGTTCTTTGGTCAGGAGCGTAAATCCAGAAGTCTGAATAAAGAATTACAATTGGCGATCACCCGATCGGACAATTGTCATGAACGACTACTGTGATAGAGCTTATTTTGTCCCTACTTTACTATTTTTGACTGCAAATTGAAAAAATCAATGAAATATTTTACATGACCGCAAGCACTTTAGTCCGGGAACCCCGGATTCATCCGTGGAGCGAGAAAAAAGCTCCCCATCCTCATCACTAGCCCCCGGATTTATCAGTGGGAGCGCTTTCTTCAATCTGAAATCTAAAATCTAAAATCTAAAATTGATTGACTTTAGGAGTAAAAAATGCTGGATTTATTTAGCTCAGGGATCGTGTCTCTGTGGCTGGACATGGCTGGGGTAGGCAGTGCCGCGCCTAATGCTGCCTCAGTGCTGGCTTGGCGGGGAGGGATACCCGGGCTAGTGGTGGCCGAAGATTTGGCTTTTGGGGGAATAGATGCGGCAAATCCAGACTTGCCCGCAGAAGCGACGGTGCGGGAATATTTAAAAGAGTTGAAAGACAAGAAGCTAATTGAGGGGAATCAGGGAATTTGGGTGCAGGCGGGAATGGTGCCGCTGGTAAGTCAGCAGGGGACAGTGCTGATGCCTGGGGCTTCGCTGACTAAGATTGCGACTTCTCTGGCGTCGCTTACGACTTGGGGCGCGGATTATCAGTTTGAAACGAGGTTCCGAGGAACCGGGCCGATTAGCAATGGTGTATTGCAGGGAGATTTGGTGGTCAGCGGCGGGGGCGATCCGCTGTTTGTGTGGGAGGAGGCGATCGCCGTGGGCAATGCTCTCAATCAAATGGGTATAAATCGTGTGGCGGGAAATTTGGTGGTGACAGGCAATTTCCGCATGAATTACCAGTCCGATCCTGTGGTTGCGGGGGAGATACTGCGGCAAGCCCTCGATGGGAGCAGTTGGCCTGTTGACGTGGTGGCAATGTATTCTAAGATGGCTCCGGGAACTAGAAAGCCGCAAGTAACGGTGGCCGGCAGCGTGATTGCTGAGAAATTTGTGAGTTCGGGGCATTTGCTGCTGAAGCGCCGATCGCTCCCTTTAGCCGAAATTCTTAAGCAGATGAACGTCCATAGCGATAATGAAATGGCTCAGATGCTGGCAGACGATTTGGGCGGAGCAAAAATAGTGCAGCAGCAAGCGACTTGGGCTGCGGGGGTGCCGGAGGCGGAACTTCAATTGGTTAACGGTTCGGGATTGGGAGTGGAAAATCAAATGTCTCCGAGGGCGGCTTGTGGGATGATGCAGGCGATCGCCCGCAACCTTCAGACTACTGGGCTGACAGTTGCTGACTTGTTTCCGGTGTCCGGGCGCGATCGAGGAACTTTGCAACACCGACACATTCCGCGATCGGCTGTGGTGAAAACTGGTACTTTGGACACCGTAATTGCTTTGGCTGGAGCGATCCCCACGCGCGATCGGGGTTTAGTGTGGTTTGCAATTATTAATCGCGGCACTGATTGGGACTCTTTGAGAGAACAGCAAGATAAATTTTTGCAAAAATTGGTGCAGCAGTGGGGAACTGCATCGATTTTGCCACTAGCAATTACACCGCACATTGACGGCGCCAGACCTGCCTTGGGGGCAGCAAATCGCAGTGATATTTTGCTGGGAGGTTAAGAAATAGGGGTTGAGTTGGGGTTCGCACAAAGACGACCGACATAATGGCTTAGAATTGAAACACGACTATTCTGCAAGAAGATGATCAAACTGCGATTGAAGAGATACGGGAAAAAACGCGAGACAAGCTACCGGATTGTAGCGATGAACAGTTCTACCCGCCGCGACGGCCGTCCCCTAGAAGAGCTCGGCTTTTACAACCCCAGAAATAACGAAACCAGGCTGGATGTTCCAGCGATTGTCAAGCGCCTGCAAGAAGGCGCTCAGCCAACTGACACCGTGCGTGACATCCTCAGAAAAGCCCATGTATTTGAACAAGTCGGAGCCGGAGCCAACGTTGAATCCAGCACAACAGCAGTCAGCTAGTCCCAACTACGCTGGACTGGTTAAGTTTTTAATTGGGCCTTTTTTAGAGACCCCAGGCTCTTTGCGGGTTGATTGCGAACTGCACCCGCGCCAATCGCGGGTCTGGGTTAGGCTCGCTTTTGAAGATCCCGACAAAGGCCGGGTTTACGGTAGGGGCGGACGCAATATTCAGGCAATTAGAACTACGCTCGAAGCGGTGGCGCAGACGGCGGGTCAGTCGCTCTACTTAGATATATACGATGGCGAAGCGGGCGATCGCGCCTCGGGGCCGCCCAGGGGCGATCGCGATCGCCCGGATCGCGGGGGGCGCGGGCCGCCAGGCGGCGTCCGCCCCCCGCTGCCACCCCCGACGCCGCGGGCCGGAGCGAGCAGAACACCGAGAGAACAAAAACGCCCT
>NZ_JANMZH010000857.1:0-3193 GCF_031383065.1 Microcoleus sp. OTE_8_concoct_300
TGTTTTGATGAATTGTGGGTTGAAAACCACAATCTTGAATCCTTTGCACAGCCAAGAAGCGGAAAATCCCTATGGCAAGTCACGCTGAAAACTCTCCGCGCTGAGCTCTGCGGCAATGATGGCTTGCGCGCCCAATTCAAAGACTATACCAAAAATCCTGGGAGTACGCCTTTGCTTACGGGATTAATTGTTGCTGTTGTCGGTTTGGGTGCTTCGTCTGGAATACCGATCGATCCTAGTATAGCTACTATTATTGTTCTCTATTTGCTCAAAATTAGTCTCAATATTTTTTGTGAATATACTGAGCCTGTGAGTTAGAAATTAGGCGCGATTATCTCGTGGATGATTCGGCGATTGAAATCGCTTATACAAAAACAAAGTCCGCCGACGCGGACTAAGAATGACATACTTATGTATTTTTCTAATCATCTACTTACAATTATCGCAGTGCCCGCACCGCGTAGACTTCGCCTCATTTGCAAACCCAAAAGCTTGCAGCAAAAATTGCCACCTACATTCCTTGTGTTTCAAATAGTTTACCATTTCCTCAGCGACGGTAAAATTTGGTTTTTCGGCTTTTTGCTGTGCAGATTTATTAATAACATAATTAAAAGGATCTTGCCATTTTAATTGTCCGCTACTGTGGAGAATGGAAAGGGCGATCGCACTTTCGGGAAACTCCTGCGAAACCGCATCTACATTACCTTTGACTGGTAGGTTTTTAGCTAGCTGCTGCGCTTCTCGATATTGCGATCGCAATTTATCTTGAAAAAATTGCTTTCTTTGTTTATCTTCGGGATAAAGCAAACCCGTCGGTTCGCTAATCAATGTCAGGGCGATCGCCGATTTGCCATCGCGTCCGCCTCTACCAATTTCCTGAATGTATTCCGATAATAGCAAAGGTGCTTGAAAGTGAACAACCCACCGAACGTCGGGCTTATTAATTCCCATCCCGAATGCTGAGGTACAAATCACAAATTTAAGCTCATTGTTCAGCCAAGCTTTTTCTATTTTTCGTCGTGATTCTGGATTTAAACCTGCATGATATGCTGCTGTTTCATAACCTGCAGCTTCCAACAAATCAGCCAAATTTTCGCTATCTTTTCTAGTGCGGACATAGACTAAACCTGCTTGTTTTCGTCGGTCTTTGATAAAATTTAATAATTGCTGCTTGCGTCCTCTCGGCGTCCAGACTGTCTGCACTTGCAGGTGTAAGTTAGAACGATAGGGACTTAGCAGAAATGCTTCCGGCTTTTGCAATTGCAAGACATTTTTGATGATTTTTTGTGCTTCCGGGTTGGCGGTAGCCGTGAAAGCTGCGATCGCAATTTTACTATTTGCTGGTTTAGCTTTCAACAAAGCCGGCCGCACTGTTCCCAAACGGCGGTAAGCTGGTCGAAAGGTATCACCCCACTGCACTAAACAGTGAGCTTCATCTAATATTAAACCGTTGATTTGGATGTGTGGCTGACTGATAATTTCCCAAACAGGTTTACTGAGTAAGGTTTCGGGAGACAGGTACAGCAATCTTAATTTGTTTTGTTGCAGTGACTGCATAGTTTGTCGGCGCTGCGGTGTAGACAATTGACTATGGAGGAGGGAAGCGGGGAGATGGCGAGATCGCAATTCTTGCACTTGATTTTCCATCAAGGCGACTAACGGCGAAACTACCAAAGTTAAGCCTGTTTGTAGTAAAGCTGGCAGTTGAAAGCAGATTGATTTGCCACCACCTGTCGGCATAATTATAATTGTATCTTTTCCGGCTAACAAACTGCTAACTATTTCTCCTTGCGGTGGTCGAAAGTCGTCGTATCCCCATATTTTTTGGAAGGCGGCGCGGGCTTGATTTAATGATGTTGGTTCTGGTTGGTATTTTATTTGATTTATCCCCAAATGAGAAGTGTCAATTATACCAGACAGGACTTACACATCAATGACTATTACAGTCGCACGCTGACTGCTGAAACCGGGTTTATTCGTAGATTTCTCGTTACTAATCGCAAAATATGCGTAGAAACCGGGTTTCTCGCCCATGCGCGTCACCTCTTAAACTGTCCGAAGTGTTAATTTAATAACAGTGAATAATTTTACTCAAATTTGAATTATGAATGCAAGCACGTTAAGCGAAGTTTTCAGCTATCGGCAAAAGACTTATGACATTTTCGACACAGCAGGGGCGGTAGAAGCGGTGCGCGAAGATGGTTTTGCGCTGATTCCGGATGTACTCAGTCCGTCCGAAGTGGCCCGAACCAGGGAAGCCCTCGATCGCCTGCAACCCTTCGGACTCGATGGTAGCAGTTGGAGTGAATTGAACCAGCATTTTAAGTGCGTGTTTAATCGCGATCGGCTGTGGCTTTCCTATGTCGATCGACCGGGTATCATTGAGTTAGCCGAAGCATTAATGGGCAGCCAGTGCCATATTATCGGCATGACTGCGTGGAAAAGCGGGCCCGGTTATGATGGTTGGCGCGTCCACGTCGATCAGGTGTTTGTACCTGTGCCCGAAAGCGTGTTTGCCGTTAGCGCAGCCCTCGGAGAGGATCGCACTTTTCAACTGCCAGTATGGATTTGTACAGCCCATTTCTATCTCAGCGACATCGCAGAAGACCTCTGTCCTACCTACATTATTCCTGGTAGTCACAAATCTGGTCGAAAACCAGAGCGCGGTGAAGAAACTTGGAACGGACACTCCCCAGAACCAGTTTTGTGCAAAGCAGGAGATGTGTTATTTTTCCGCAGTGAAATTTGGCATTCCGGCGGCAAAAATACGACAACAGATGGAACTCGCTACTTACTGCAAGTGCATTATTCCCACCGCAACATCGCGCAGAAATTTTCGCCTTGGCCGTGGCAGTTTAACCCCGAAATCCTCGCTACCGCTACTGAACGGCAACTGCGGCTTTTAGGCAAACATCCTGAGTCAACTTACGGTTGAAATATCTTATGAAGATTGTTTGATGATTAGTCTAGCAAGCCTTAGGACTAAAAAATAAATAACTTGATGGATTGTCGGATATAATCAAAAACAGCGCCCTGATTGCTATTTTCTCTGAAATTGATAGAAACTCGCAAGGGATTTTTCTATTCTACCACTTTATCTGAGATTTAAACCTATGTTTTATTCTAGTTCAATTGAGTCGGAAATAAAGAAACTTTATAACTCTTTATCAGAAAAGGATAAAAGAAGGTATGC
>NZ_JANMZH010000879.1:0-11294 GCF_031383065.1 Microcoleus sp. OTE_8_concoct_300
ATCGCACTTAACTGTCTAGCCCAACGATACAATGCCCAATTTTAAATATTCGTCGCTGATTAATGCCACTGTTGAAGCAGTCTGGAACTTTCACGAAAGGCCGGACATTCTGCAACTTTTGACTCCGCCTTGGCAACCGGTGAAAATCATTCGCCGCGAAGGGGGACTCGATGTGGGTGCTGTATCCGAATTTCGCCTGTTATTGGGGCCGATTCCTGTAAAATGGGTGGCGACTCACACTGAGTGCGAACAATATCGCTTGTTTGTTGATGAACAAACTGAGGGGCCGATGGCACGTTGGACTCACCGACACGAGTTTACCTCAGAAAATGGCAAGACTAGATTGACAGATGCGATCGCATTTTCGATACCGGGCGGCCCGATTGTCGATTTGTTGTTAGGTTGGTGGGTGGAAATGCGGTTAACAGATATGTTTCGCTACCGCCACGAAGTCACAAAAAGAGAGTGCGAGAAAGATGCAAACAACGGCTGAATATTACTGTGCTTTCTGCGGCGAACCGAATACAACTTTTGTTGATACCAGCGGTGGTATGGAGCAATCTTATATCGAAGATTGTCAGGTTTGCTGTCGCCCGAATGTTCTTTATGTCAGAATAGATGAAGATACTCTCGATATTGAAATAGATACTGACTATCAAGAATAAGTGACTATAAAAATGTCGGAATTGCCTTTGATGCTGACTTGGTAGAATTCATAAATTTTGAAGCTGCTGCTTCTACGAAAGCCCGAAAAATTCGCGAGTTTACCGAACAGTTTGGCGACATTTCCGGGTGCCATTGAATTGCTATCATCCAAGGGTGATAGCAGTGCTCCATTGCTTCTACCAAAGTGTCAGGTGCATCGGCTACAATTCGCCAATCGGATGTTACCTTCCTCACTGCTTGATGATGCCAGGAAACAACTGTTGTTGAAGTTTTTCCCATAATTTTTGCTAGCCGACTGTCTGGCTCAATTTTAATGATATGCTCGATCGCACGCGGGGGAATTCCCGATCCGTGATTAACCTCGTCTCCGTAAGCATCCGGTACGTGAATCACCAAACTGCCACCGCTGGCTACATTCAGGATTTGCATTCCCCGGCAAATCCCCAACACAGGTATGTCCGCCTTCAAAGCTAGCTTTGCTAAGTTTAATTCAAAATTGTCGCGTTCTGCATTAACCGAGTAAACTGTGCGATCGACATAACCGCCATAAAGTTCTGGGTTGATATCTCCGCCCCCGGAAAAAATCAAACCATCTACTGCATCAAAAATACTAGCCGGATCTAATTGATGGGGCGGCAGCAAAATCGGGATTCCTCCTGCTGCTTGCACTGCATCAATATAAGCTCCATTTAAGCGATATTCGCCTGCTGGACAGCGGTTGTAGGTGGTGATGCCAACGATAGGATTTTTTTTCATTTGCTAGCGATTTGGAGATAATTAATTAGATTAATACACAGATTTGGCACTATTTGTAATCAGTGTTTCATGGGCGGGCTAGAAGCCCACCCCACAATAAAACTTACTTATTGTGGAACAGGCATCTTGCTTGTTTCTTGTATGATTACTTGTGAGTGATTCCTAGATTAAAGTGAGCATTCGCTGCACTGCTGTCTAATTTGTAACTGTTTCAGTATTAGTTTCCGGCAGGGGTTTGCGCGTGCACAGATAAGCCAGTGGCCCAAACAGTGGCACTAATGTTACTGCCCAAAATGCTGCGACATTCTGCATTCCTCGGCGCGCCATGTCGTCTGCCAATAAGGCAGGAAATAGCAGGCAAAGCATACAAAAATCTAAACTCATTACATGGATAAAGCGGCTGGTTTGCCACTGCCCAATAAAATCAGACCAATCACCTTTTGTCAAGCCCAAGGAAACTAAAGCAGCAGCGCCCAATGTTAGGACAATGGCGGTAAAACGGGAGTCTAATATCTTTAAAAAGATATTTTTATGACCGGGAAATTCAGGATTCGGTTCGCGCAGGGCTAAATAAGGCAGCAAGGCAAAAGCGCCGACGCCAAAGGATAAAGTGGCAAATAACCATGCAGGTATTTTCTGCCCCCTGCCGTCAGCAAATAAGACGCAACTGTAGATGAGCGGCCAGACTCCCATGATGTTGAATAAAGCTACAATTAAAGGGTTGATGTCTGCTATTTTGCCTGTGGAAAGATTGGTAATTAGTGTGATAGTTTCTGGGCTGTCGGGTGGTGCAAATACAAAGGCGTAGGTGCTAAATGCAATCCAAATCAGCCAAAATCCAATTTTTCTGAACATAGTTAGTTTTTCTTACTGCTGATATTACTATAGCAAGCTTAAAGGGTTTTTGAATAAGACTTTTTTTATTTACCACAGAGGACGCAGAGGACGCAGAGGAAGAGAGGAGAATATGTGAATGTATTGCTATTTGGTATTGCGGGTTTTGGGCAGATTGCTAAATTTTTGCATAAATTGGCGATCGATCCAATCTTTCCAGTACCACAGCAGCGCCGATTCCCACATGAAGGATCCGCGAGATGCGATCGCCCTTTTATTCCCAGTACCAATTAACCCTAAGTATTGTTTCTGCGGTGCAAAGGGTTTCAGCGGTTTTTCTAATAAAAACTGCTGCAAATTTTCAAACAGGGGTTTGCCCTGACGCACGGCAAACACGCCTGCTTTGGGACGGGGATAATTAACCATCGCAGCGATATCGCCTGCCCCGAATACGTTGGGGTGAGACACTGATTGCAGGCAATCGTTGACTTGCATAAAGCCGTTTGAGTCGGCTGCTAAACCGGATTCTTTTATCCAATTGGCTGCCGATGCTTGTGTTACCAAAAAAATGCGATCGTACTCTAATTCTAAACCTGATTTACAGGAAATTTGGTAATCTGTAGGGAATTGAGGATTGGTTTCTCTCTCAATCTTTTTTACAGCACAGACTTTTTCCTTTAAATGCAATTGAATGCCGCGACTGATGAGAATTTCTTGAAGGCGTCGGCGCACTCGATGGTTATGCCCCTGCATCAATTCAGCACCGCTGTGAAACAAATTAATTTCTAATTCTTCTTCTTTCTTCCCCCTTCCCTTTTCTCTCTTACGTCTTTCGCTGTACCTTAATATCCATCCGTTAAATCCCGTACACTGCTCGTTGCCGAACCCCTCTTCCTTCCTCAATCGAGATTGCATATTTAATGCTAATTCTACGCCGCCTGCACCGCCGCCTACAATGGCTATCCGCAGCGGTTTTTGAGGATGGTTTGGCCTTTCGGAAATTAACTGATTCCAGCTAGCTAAAAACTCCGGTACGGGTTTAGCTGCAATTGCATATTCAGCAGCACCCGGTACAGATAAAGTCGCAGGAGTGCTGCCGATATCCACAGAAAGCAAATCAAAATTAACCGGAGGGTGAGTTTGACAAATAACTAAGTTTTTGTTAATGTCGATCGCGATCGCCCGATCGATTAATATTTGACACCCGGCAAATTCAGCGAGCGATCGCAAATCGATGTGACATTCATCATAATCGTAAAACCCGGCAACGTGTCCCGGCAGCATCCCCGAATAAGGCGCGTGCAGCACGTCGCTAATCAGAGTCAAACGCACGGACGGCAGAGGTTGGATACCGAACATTTTTAATACGATAGCATGACTATGACCGCCGCCAATTAACACTAAATGTTTCACAATTACAGATGTTCGATCGAAATGTTCCAGCACCGATATTTTACAGCACTCGCACTCCTTGGGCCGCACAGTCCGCTAAGGAGAGCTTGCAGTGCGTAATTAATGATTTCCCAGCAGTTAGACAGAATGCTCTCACTTACCCTCTGCATCAGAGATTATACTTGGCTCAGTTGCGATCGGAGCACATCAATCCACCCATTTCACTTAACCGATTCCAAAATCAGCGCAAATGGCTGTAGACTGTAGAGCGATCAAATTTTATCACCAAATTATGCTGGGGTGTGTTTCGATAGCTAACTCACCATTCAAAACTATGACATTACGCATCATTCCGCGCAGTTGGCAGCGATCGATTAAAACTCTTTTACCGCTTCTGTTTGCCCTCTCATTCATTATAGTATTGCTGGCGAACAACTTGATTCCGGCGATCGCCCAGCAACCCCGCCAGGAAATTCGCGGGGTTTGGATGACTACAAACGACAAAGACATCCTCAGAGATCGCCGCAAACTAGGAGATGCTGTCAGCAAACTAAAACGGTTAAATTTCAACACAATCTATCCCGTTGTCTGGAATTCTGGCTATGCAATGTATCCCAGCTATGTAGCGCAGAAAAGAGACATTCAACCCTTTGTTTACAGAGGGTTAGACGGACAAGATATGATCGCCGATTTAATCGCTCAAGCTCACCGCCAAGGCCTGCTAGTAATTCCTTGGTTTGAGTTTGGTTTTATGGCTCCACCCACATCAGAATTAGCCTTAAACAATCCCGATTGGCTGACACAAAAACAGGACGGCACCCAAACATCAAACGACGCCGGCGGCGAAGTAGTTTGGCTCAATCCCTTTCATCCAGAAGTGCAGCAATTCATTACCGAACTCGTATTAGAAGTCACCACTCAATACAACGCAGACGGCATTCAATTTGACGACCACATGAGTTTGCCGTCGGAATTTGGATACGATGACTACACAGTTGCTTTGTATACCAAAGAAACAAAACAACCTCCGCCAAAAGATTTTCAAAATCCAGCATGGGTGCAGTGGCGAGCAAATAAAATTACCGCTTTTATGTCCCAGCTAAATCAAGCCGTCAAAGCAGTTAAACCCAAGGCAATTTTCTCGATTTCTCCCAATTACTACGATTTTGCTTATAAACATCACCTACAAGATTGGCTGGCTTGGGTGCGTTTAGATATTGCCGACGAGCTAATCGTGCAAGTGTACCGTCCCCATCTAGAATCATTTGTGGACAAAATTAACCGTCCAGAAATGCAAGAAGCACAGCAAAAGATCCCCACAGGAGTAGGGATTATGACAGGTTTGAGAAATAGCCCCGTACCGATTGAACAAATTAAATCTCAGGTGCGAGCAGTCCAACAATACGGCTTAGGCGTCGCTTTCTTCTACTACGAAAGCTTGTGGGAATATGCGCCCGAACCCATCGCCGATCGACTTTCTCAATTTAGCGATTTCTTCCCGTTTTCTGCATTCCGAACAGCGCAACAAATCCCCAGACGCGCGGCGACTTTCCCTCCACCTGCGCCACCCAAACCAAACCCCAAAGCTAAGCCGGCTCAACCTACCAAAAACAGCGCACCTTTGCCCTCGCCAACTACGTAAAAGATTAAAAGAGTCATCAGTCATTAGTCATTAGTCATTAGTCATTAGTCATTAGTCATTAGTCATTAGTCATTAGTCATTAGTCATTAGTCATTAGTCATTAGTTAGAAACTATTAATTCGGAGGGGCGGGTTTTACCAACAATATTGACTGCAACTAAAAGGAACTAAAAACCCGCCCCCGCCCAGCTAATAATTGCCTACAATATATTAGGAACACAACATTGTTCTGTCCAAATCAGAATATCTGTATTGCTGCTAATATTAACTCCGGTTGATTAATCATACTAGCCGGGGCGGGTTTACGAGATAATCATTTGTAGGCAATTATGGTTTGTAAAACCCGCCCCTACACTTCTGTGTGATTATTTAACCGGACTTGCTATAACAACTACCATCAATAAAAATGCACACTAACCAAAAAATTTTACTGCCAAAAATGGGCTGCGGCACTTGGGCCTGGGGCAACCGACTGCTTTGGGGCTACGATGAAAGTATGGACGAGGAATTGCAAGCCGCGTTCAATCTTTGCGTCAGCAGCGGTGTCACTTTATTCGATACCGGCGACTCTTACGGAACAGGGAAATTAAATGGACGCAGCGAACAGCTTTTGGGCCAGTTTTCTCAACAATATCAAGGTGCAAACAAAGACAGTATTTGTATTGCGACAAAACTGGCTGCTTATCCTTGGAGACTGACGCGACAATCAATGATATCGGCTTGCAAAGCCTCTGCTTCGCGCCTCGGAAAAAATGTAGATTTGGTGCAAATGCACTGGTCTACAGCTAATTACGCTCCTTGGCAAGAGGGGGCTCTTTTGGATGGTCTGGCTGACCTTTATGAGCAAGGATTGGTTAAGGGAGTGGGCTTGTCTAATTACGGGCCGAAACGGCTGAAATGGGTGCATCGGAAATTTAGCGATCGCCAAATTCCTATTGTTACTTTACAAGTGCAATATTCCCTACTTTCCACCTATCCGGTGACCGAACTCGGATTGAAAGATGTTTGCGATGAATTGGGGATAAAATTGATTGCTTACAGTCCTCTAGCCTTGGGGTTGCTGACGGGTAAGTATTCCGAAAACGGGTCTGTTCCTAAAGGTATCCGAGGTTTGGCGTGCAAGCAGCTACTTCCGGGAATGCGATCGCTTTTGGAATGTTTGCGAGAAATAGCGGCATTCAGAAACAAGACTGTTTCGCAGGTAGCAATCAACTGGTGCATCTGCAAAGAAACTATTCCGATTCCTGGGGCGAAATCTGTGGCACAGGCGAGGGATAATATTGGTGCTTTGGGCTGGGAGTTAGACTCGGGCGAGATTGCAGAATTGGATAAGGCGGCGGCCAGTGTAGATAAAAAAATGGTGCAGAATATCTTTCAAACTCGGTAATATCTGAGATGTTCTACCATTCTCATGAACAGGCAAGATGCCTGTTCCACAAGACATGAATTTGCTTGTTCCACAAAAACTAAATTTTCTTGTGGGGTGGGCTTCTAGCCCGCCCCTGAAAGCCGGATTTACATCACACAAAAATTTTCCACGCAGCGCACAAACATTTCTACACCCATCCCTAACGCAGTTTCATCAAAATCAAAACGCGGGTGATGGTGCGGGTAAGCCAAGTTTTTCTCGGGATTTGCTGAACCCAAAAAGAAATAGCAACCGGGCACTTCTTGCAAAAAGAACGACATATCCTCGCCGCCCATTGTTTGACATTCTGGAACGATTCCCGCAGGAGTTTCGACAACGGATTCTGCGACGCCGCGCACCAATTCAGCTATTCTTGAATCATTAATCACCGGCGGGTAAAACGCAGAATAATCTAATTTGTAATTTGCCCCGTGACTCTGACAAATTCCGGCAATTACTTGCTCGATTCGCTTGTCAAAATAACCTTGATATGCTGGATTGAAATAGCGCACGGTGCCACCGATTTGAGCGGTGTTGGCGATGACGTTGTGGGTGTCGCCTGCGTGGAATTTGCCGACAGTTACTACCGCTGAGTCGATCGGGTCAATGTTCCGCGCGACAATGGCCTGCAAAGCGCTGACAATTTGGGCTGTAACTACGATCGAGTCCACAGTCTGATGTGGCATTGCGCCGTGTCCACCTTTGCCAAAAATCGTGCAGTCAAAAATTTCGACAGCCGCCATCAGCGCGCCGCTGCGGACGCCTACAGTGCCCAAAGGTAGATTGTTCCACAAATGCAAGCCGACGATCGCATCAACATCAGGATTCTTCAAAACTCCCGCTTCAATCATCGGTTTTGCGCCTCCTGGCCCTTCTTCGGCGGGCTGAAAGATAAATTTTACTTTACCCGAAAAGCTGTGTTTGTGCTTGGCCAGATAACAGACAGTACCAAGGGCGATCGCAGTGTGGCCGTCGTGACCGCAAGCGTGCATAATTCCATCATGCTGCGATCGATAATCCACCTCATTTTCCTCTTGAATGGGCAAAGCATCCATATCAGCTCGAATTGCCAAAACCCGCCCCGGTTTGCCGCTGTCTATAGTTGCGACAATACCAGTTTTAGCAATATTAGTTTGATGGTCAATGCCCCATTCCTGCAACTTTTGCGAGACAAACTGCGCCGTTAAATTTTCATGAAAACTCAACTCCGGCTTTTGGTGCAAGCGGCGCCGCCATTCGACTAGCTGAGGCTGCAAATTTCTTATCTCAAGCCGCAACTGAGATAAATCGACAGAGGTTAAATTCGGTAAAGTAGAAACCATGTTTTATTCTCCTTTTTTTGAATTCGGTTTTAGGTCGAATCAGTTAATCAATTATCATTACTAATGATAGTAACTCTGAATAATTACTGTAACTATCTCTTCTCTTTCTCTGTGATCTCTGCGCTCTCTGCGGTAAAAAAATCTTTTTCAAAAATCAAATATAATTGCTATGTCAATCCTATGTGAGTTGTGCAGGAGATTTTTTTTATGAACCGCAGAGAGCGCAGAGTACGCAGAGAAAGAGAGGTGTTTAGAATAGGGTTATTTAGAAGTCTGAGGAACTAAATTAACCTCTGGTAGTAACCGCTCTAAATCTAATTCTGAAGCTGCTTGAGCTAATTTGGCGAGGTCAGTCGGGTCATCTAAATGCGGCAAAATACCCAACACAGGTATTTGAGTCAGCGACTGGAGCAAATCAACGGGCGCCAGTTCGGCAATTTCTTGTTCAGAATAAGCTTTAACGCAATTAAGCACAATACCTCTGAGTCCAAAACCAGTGTGTCTGGCGAGAGCGACATTCGCCACAGCTTGCCCGATCGCCCCCAACCTCACGGGTACCACCAAAACTCCCTTCAGCCGCCAATCCCTGGCAATATCGGCCACCGTCAGTTCCCGTGTTACAGGCGAACCCAGTCCTCCCAAAGCTTCCACCAATACAAAATCCTTGCGCTTACAAAGGCTTTGCAGGGCCGTCCAGACCTTTTCTAACTCAATATGTCTCCCCTCCCGTTCCGCAGCAATCGGCGGTGCTAGAGGCGCGCCAAAGTGCAGCGGATTGAGTTCTTGGGGGGATTGGTCGAGGGCAAACAAACGGGTGTAGAGTTCGCGATCGCCCGTTCCCGTTTGCAACAGCTTCATAATTCCCAAACTGCGATCGGGAAAATACATTTGCCAATAAGCAGCCAGAGCGCTGGTCAAAACAGTTTTGCCCGCGTCGGTATCAGTTCCAGCAATTAGCAACGAGTTCATCAGAACTATGGGTTTGAAACCCCGTCCTTTTAGGACGGCTTTACATTGAATTGAATCCCCTCGCGGGGAGGAGGGGTATGGTTGCCCCCCCCGGTGAGGTATGGTTGCCTCAATCTCTTTTCGGAGTAAAGTTAGCTTCGCCAAAGTTTTAAGAGCTTGTTAGGCTGAAAGCACTGTTCCAGTGACCTTAGAACTGTTTAACTCTCAACGATAGAGCCAGGGACTAGCTACGCATCCCAGGGTATCGTGACTCAAAAAACGTAGTCAGTTAAGACTTAGGCTGGTCAGAACGGCTTGTTAGATTCCTCCTTCAAGCCTCATGCCTTTAGGCTGAGGTTCCTGACTGGCACATAGCTAACAAGTAATTGGCCTCAACTTTAGTCTAGAGGAATTTTGCCAGAAGTTTAGAGTTCCGGCGACGGCGCGGGTGTTGGTGCTGGTTCCGGCGACGGCGCGGGTGTTGGTGCTGGTTCCGGCGACGGCGCGGGTGTTGGCGCTGGTTCCGGCGACGGCGCGGGTGTTGGCGCTGGTTCCGGCGACGGCGCGGGTGTTGGTGCGGGAGTCGGTTTGGGTGTTGGTTTGGGCGGTGGAGTCGGTTTGGGCGTCGGTTTGGGCGTCGGTTTGGGCGTGGGAGTTGGCGCTGGGCTTGGTTTGGGTGTCGGAGTTGGCGCTGGGGTTGGTTCTGGGGTTGGTTCTGGGGTTGGTTCTGGGGTTGGTTCTGGGGTTGGTTCCGGCAAAGGTTCTGGGGTTGGTTCCGGCAAAGGTTCTGGGCTTGGTTCCGGCAAAGGTTCTGGGCTTGGTTCTGGGGTTGGTGCGGGAGTCGGCGCTGGTGTCGGTTCTGGGGTTGGGGTTGGCAAAGGTTGTGGGGTTGGTATCGGAGTTAGTGTCGGCGTCGGACTTGTGACTGGTGGCGCTGTCGGAGTGGGTTTGGGGCCCTGATTGTTGAGAAATGAGCCTACTAAGGCCCAGGAACCGAAGCCCGTCAAGATTACTAAGCCCGTCAGCAGTCCGATCGCAGCGAAGGGATTGTCCCAAAAAGAGTCGCCCGCAGGCTCAATTAACGGGTCTGGCTGCTGAGGCGGGTGCCCACTATGGGCGGCTGGCTCAGGCGGCCTGCCCACCGCCACCGTTGCTACTAGGGAAGGATTTGAAGGCACCACTGCTGGCGCGGGCGGTACAGTTGGCGGGTTAGGCTGAGGATTAGTTTGGGCGTCGAGTGCTTGGGCGACTTCGCTGACAGATTGATATCGATCGCCCGGAGACCGATTCAACATCCGATTGAGCACCAAAGCCAAACCTGTGCTCACCTGCACTCGCTGCTGCCAATTCCACTGCAGCGTTGTTTGATCGAGCAATTCCTGCGGTTCTTTGCCCGTCAGCAGGACGATCGCCGTTACAGCTAAAGCGTAGAGGTCGCTGCTGGCCGTTGCCCGCCCGCTTTGCAACTGTTCCATCGGCGCGTAGCCGATTTTACCGACTGTTGTCGCGTGGGCTGTTCCTTCGGGAGACTGGACTTTGGTGGCGAGTTCCTTCACCACACCAAAGTCAATCAGCACCGGCAACTGGTCGTTTTCCCGCCGAATTATATTTTCAGGGGAGATGTCGCGGTGGATGATGCCGCGGGCGTGGATGTGAGCCAGTATCGGCAGCATTTGCCGGATAAATACCAAGACTTCGGCTTCTGTGAATGTGCGACCCTTTGAAGTTCGATCGAGCAGCAGTTCGCGGTAAGTCATCCCTTCCACGTAATCCTGCACTAAAAACAAACGCTGGTTTTCTTCAAATATTGCCCGAAACTGGGGAATTTGCGGGTGCGCTATTTGGTAAAGTATTGCCGCCTCTCTTTGAAACAATTCCTTCGATTTTTCCAAAACGTAAGGCCCGCTTTGCACCGGAATCAATTCCTTCAGGGCGCAGCGTTCTTGAAACCGCCCCAAATCTTCTACTAAATAAGTCCGGCCAAATCCCCCTTGACCTAAAATATTCACCAAGCGGTAGCGGTTTTGTAGGAGAGTTCCAATAGCAATAGGTGGCTGCATAAGTTTAAGTAGACAATGTTTAAAAATAGACGATCGCTCACAGACATAGACTGCTACGTCTTTAATGCTTCATCAGAAAAATGGGTAGAAACCCCGTGCTTTTAGCACGGCTTTACATTTAATTTGAATCCCCTCGCGGGGTGGAGGGGTATGGTTGCCCCAAGGCGTGAGGTATGGTTGCCTCAAACTCCCATTTCTGGGGTAGAAGAGACGACCTGCCAGGTCGTCTGTACTTCGCCAATGTTTAGTGAGCTTGCGCCGGCTAGC
>NZ_JANMZH010000906.1:0-2775 GCF_031383065.1 Microcoleus sp. OTE_8_concoct_300
TAACGGGGAATTGATTATGGGTAACAAGTAATCGGTAATTGGTAATATCCTTTGTACTTGCGTTGCCATAAATTGTCATCGTTCACGGCGATCGGCTCTCTTGAGAGACTTGACAGTGCTCAATGTTCTGCACTAACATAAAATAGCCATCAGCGTCCATCTGCCGTTAAAAATTATTTTCCACGAACTCTTCTAGGGTTCCGAGGGTGCCTAGGAGCGATACAAAAGCAAAACAGAGATGTCCGCCTATCCTGAAAGAGTGCGGATTGTGCATTTTATGAATTTCAACGCCAACTTGATTATAAATCTCAAAAGTTGGGTTGTGAAATAATTGTTGCCGAGCGAGGGTTTTCGTCAAGTAAAACCTGTTCAAACTGCCGTGACCAGAAACAAGGTTTTTCATTTATATAGTAGGAGCAACAATGTCCAAACTTTTTGGAAAAAGTTTCTGGTTTTGCCTCGCTTGCTTGAGTAATTTATTGTTGCTAAAAAACACGGTCTTTGCAGCAGAAACAACTGCCGCGCAGGTGCCAATTCCTGATGCGCAAGAGCCGATCGCACTTTCGGAAACCCAGCATCAGCTTGCCGCAGAAACAGACGCGCCGAGCCAAGCAGTATCTGTTCCCGCGCCCCCGGAAACAGTCCACTCTGACGCGACAGCAGACACCCCAGAAAGCCAATTAACAGCAACATCAAATCCCCCCGGACCGCCAGTTATTGCCAGCGAGTTAAAGCAATCTGAAACCCCAGCGACCAAGCCAGAAAAAAATCCCCTGACTCCAGCAAAAACCGCAGCTCAATCGCCAGATGCCACCTCTATGAATCAGGTGACATCAGTATCTCAACTATCCGACGTGCGGCCGACAGATTGGGCTTTCCAAGCCCTGCAATCCCTCGTGGAACGCTACGGCTGCATCGCGGGATATCCAGACGGAACCTATCGCGGCAACCGAGCATTAACTCGATACGAATTCGCCGCAGGTTTGAACGCTTGCTTAGACCAAGTTACCAAGCTAATTGGCTCCTTGCCAGCTAACATTGTCACCCAAGAAGACTTAGCGGTACTGCAACGCTTGCAAGAAGAATTTGCCGCTGAATTAGCGACCTTGCGCGGTCGAGTGGATGCCTTAGAAGCGCGGACGAGCGAACTCGAAGCAAATCAGTTTTCGACAACTACTACACTCAATGGAGAAACCATTTTTGCCGTTAGCGATACCTTCGGAAAAGGTGCTGTCGGTGATGACAAAACTACTGCAAACCTTGGGTATCGGGTGCGCTTGAATTTCGATACTAGCTTTACCGGAACTGACCGTTTGAGAACGCGCTTGCAAGCGAGAAATAATGCTCGGTACGATCGCCCTACCGGCACTCCCATGACTCGCACCAACTTTGACGGGGATGGCGGCTCTGAAATCACCCTCGATAAACTCAGCTATCAGTTCCTCATCGGGAGCCGCACTAATGTTGAAATAGGGGCAAAAGGACTTACTTCTGATGATGTAGCTCCTTTAATCAACCCTTATTTTGATAGTGCAGCTCAAGGCGCAGTTTCTCGGTTTGGAGCGTTCAACCCCGCTATTTACAACACTCCCGGAGAAACGGGAATTGCCATCAATCACCAATTGAGCGATCGACTGAATCTAACTTTGACCTATCTGACAAATACCGCCGCTGACTCTACAGAGGGTAACGGACTTTTTAACGGCAGCTACGGGGCGATCGCTCAACTTACTTACTCCCCAAGTTCCGAACTCGATTTAGCGTTAAGTTACGTGCGAAGCTACTCCCGCAAAAATGATGTTGACCTTTCTCTCGGCACCGGCAGCAATAACGCCAATCAACCATTCAATCAAAATGCGACAAGAGGCAACCATTTCGGCCTTCAAGCAAGCTGGCGCCCCTCGTCTCGATTTGCGCTTTCAGGGTGGGCGGGATACGTAGACGCTCAGCAGTTGTCCGGCGGCGATGCCAAGGCCCAAATTTGGAACGGTGGAGTGACTTTTGCATTCCCAGATTTGTTCTCCGAAGGCAATGTCGGCGGTCTGATTGTTGGCGTCCCGCCAAAGACGACTCGCAACGATATTAAAGAAAACAAAGACAATGCTACTTCTCTTCACGTAGAAGCTCTGTACCTGATCCAGGTAAGTGACTTTATCAGCATTACTCCTGGGGTTTATGTTATTACCAATACAGATCATAACAAGGATAACGGTACAACATGGGTGGGAGTTTTGCGAACTAGCTTTACTTTCTAAACTGTTAGAGAAAAAGGCAGGCACGACACCGATTGACACGGATACACGGATTAAGTATTGAGCGTGATTTACTTTAAGTAGGGTGTATCAGTTAGCATGATTTTTCCGACAAACCAACAATCTCACAACTGACGCATTTTGCAACAAATGGTGCGTCAATCGATTTGAGATTTGAGATTTGAGATTTTAGATTGACCCCAGGGATAAATGCGGGGGCTTGAGGATTTTCGATTTTCGATTTTGGATTGATTCCACGGATAAATCACGTGGCGGGTACCACCTTTGAAATTCGCTTGTCAGAATCAAACTTTCTATGCTGACTAAGGAATGAGAATTAAATAACTTCCACAAGTTTGTGGGATGGGCGTCCCGCCCGTCCAAAAAGGACGGGCGGGACGCCCATCCCACAAACTTGTGGAAGTTATTTAATTCTCATTCCTTAGTCAGCATAGAAAGTTTGATTCTGACAAGCGAATTTCAAAGGTGGTACCCGCCACGTGATTTATCCGTGGAATCAATC
>NZ_JANMZH010000927.1:0-4429 GCF_031383065.1 Microcoleus sp. OTE_8_concoct_300
CCGGGATGCGATCGACCAAATTACTCAAATTTTAGGCGATCGTACCAATATAGACAGCATCCACATAGTTTCTCACGGTGCTCCCGGCAGCTTGCAACTCGGCGACGTTCGCTTTAGTTTAGAGGATATAGAGTGCGATCGGCATTCTCTACAGCAGTGGTTTTCGCGACGAACCGACTCAATATGCAAAAATCGACCTAATATCCTCCTGTACGGGTGCTGTGTAGCAGCAGGCGAGACAGGTAAAGCATTTGTCAAACGCTTGAGTGAGTTAACCGGGGCGTGTGTTGCAGCTTCCCAAAACCTCACCGGAAGTGTAGCAAAGGGCGGCGACTGGGAACTGGAAGTGAGCACCGGTTCAATAGAAACGCCGCTGGTATTTGAAGCCGAGGTGTTAGCGGGTTACGAGTATGTTCTGTCTACTTTTGGTCTTGCGACTAATTTTCCCATAACCACCGATCTCCGTGAAGTTGCGACTGCGGACTTTAACAAAGACGGCAATCTTGACCTAGCCTTTGGCAGCAATGGACCCAACAGCGTCTCGATCGCATTGGGAGATGGCACAGGCAAATTTGGCAGTGCCAGTTATTTTAACACCAACCCGCCGACCGCGCTCTATACCGTGTCTGTCGCTGTAGGCGACTTTAACAAAGACGGTAATTCTGACCTGGTTACGGCTAATAATGCGACTAACAACGTTTCTCTCCTATTAGGAAATGGTGATGGCACTTTTGGTGCAGCCACCTACTTTGGTGTGGGATCGAACCCCGGTACCGTCATTGTGGCAGACTTCAACGGGGACGGCAATTCTGACTTAGCTACAGCCAATCTAACCTCTAACAACGTCTCCATCTTGCTGGGTAATGGTAATGGTACTTTTAGCGCAGCTACTACTTTGAGCCAGGGGAAAACAACCACTTTTTGGGTGGTTGTCGCCGACTTTAACAAAGATGGCAAGTCTGACTTAGCGACAGCGAACTATGGTTCTAACAGCGTATCCATCCTGTTGCAGAATGCTAATGGCACTTTGGGCGCCGCCACTAACTTTACCGTTGGAAATAACCCTTATTACATTGCTATAGGAGACTTTAACGGGGACAATAATCCTGACTTAGCAATCAGCAATCAAAACTCAAACAACGTATCAATACTGTTAGGAACTGGCACGGGAAACTTTAGTGCAGCTACCAACTTTAGCGTTGGAACACAACCCCAAAATATTGCTACTGGTGACTTCAATGCCGATGGAAAAGTCGATTTAGCCACAGCCAACTATGGATCGGGCGATGTCTCCGTCTTGTTTGGAAGTGGCAATGGCAGCTTTGGGACTGCCACTAATTTTGTTGTGGGAACCAATCCCCGAGGTATTGTTGTAGGCGATTTTAATAAAGATGGCTTATCCGATTTAGCTACGGAGAACTATGGCAGTGCAAACTCCTCAATTCTGCTGAATACACTCCCGGCGGTAAATTTCGGTGCTGCAACTTACAGCGCAACAGAAGGAACCGCAGACACGGTAGTTAATATTCCCGTCACTCTCACCGGCACTCCTGACGCTGCTTTAACAGTACCAATTGTCATCGACAAGAGCAGCACAGCTACCCCTAATTCAGACTACACCATTTCCCCTACCTCGATTACATTCCCCGCAGGTGCAACAGGTGCCACACTCACCCAGAATATTGCAGTTACTATCAAGCCTGACAACATAGCTGAAAACGCCGAAACCGCAATTCTCAACTTGGGCACAATCATCGGTGGCATTGCCGGTACAACAAAAAAAACAACATTAACTATTGCTGCTAACGGTACAGTTTCTTATGCCATCGCCGCCGGTACTGCCAGCATTGCTGAAGGCAATAGCGGCACAAAGCCTCTGACTTTCACTGCTACTCGCAGTGGCAACACAGGCGGGGCAAGTAGCGTCAATTATACGATAGACGGAACTGCTACAAACGTCAGCGATTACAACAACATCGGCGGCACTTCTGGGGCTACTGCTGCTACTGGCACGATTAATTTTGGGGCAGATGAAACATCCCAAACCATTACTGTCGATGTATTAGGCGACCCCCTAGTTGAACCCGACGAAACCATTGCCGTCACCCTTTCAAATCCCACAGGCCCGGGCTTAACACCGACAATTACCACTGCTACCGCTACCACAACTATTACTAATGATGATGTAGCGCCACCGACTCCCACACCAACGCCGACAACGCCGACTCCCACACCAACGCCGACAACACCGACTCCCACACCAACGCCGACAACACCGACTCCCACCCCAACGCCGACAACGCCGACTCCCACACCAACGCCGACAACGCCGACTCCCACACCAACGCCGACAACGCCGACACCAACACCAACGCCGATAACGCCGACTCCCACACCAACACCGACAACTGGTACACCAACACCAACGCCGACAACTGGCACTCCCACACCAACGCCGACGCCGACACCGCCGACACCGCCGACACCTGGTGATACCATCGACACGAAGAATTGGTGCGGCGTAGAAGCTGGATTGGATAAACTTGAGAAAATTCTTGACGACAAATTACAGGCAGTTAACCTACCCATTGTCGGCTCTCTCAAGAACATTTCCCCAGATTTTATTGGCAACTTCAAGACTAAGTTAGTCGATACGATTAAAAATCTGGGAAATCAAAGTCTGAGTCAGTTAGAAACTAGCCTCCGCACTGCACTGGGCTCGGACTTCAATGTTGCTATCACTGGGAATTCGAGTGCTGCTGAAAGTACCTTGCTAATTACTCTGGGCAGGCAATATGAGTTTCCCGACATCAATCTCTCGAAAAACTTAGGAGTACCGGCATTAAGCTTAGATGTAGATGGAAAAGCCAAATCAAAATACAACTACAACTTGTCCCTAGGAGTTGGTGTTAGTAAAGAATTCGGCTGCTACATAGATACGGACAAAACCAAGTTAACCGCCAACATTGACTTGGGCCTAGATGACCAATTCAAGGCAAAAGGCAACTTAGGTTTTTTCCAAGTTGACCTGGCAAACGATACCAAAAACCTTACTAAAGTCGATGCCAACCTTGAAATCAAGTTCAATGACTTAGACAATCTGGGCGGCCCGAATGATGGAGATCGCCTCACCTTGCCAGAACTGCAAGGCAGCTATCAGTTTAAAGACTTATTCAAAGCCAACTTAACGAGCACTGCTAATCTCGGTCTCACAGCAAAAACCAGCATCAACGGCAATGCTGCATTCCCCTCCTATAACTTCGACTTAGCAGTTAATTGGCCGATCCTAAATTACGCTAACGGTCAATTAACCGGGCCGCAAAAGCCCACAGTTGCATTTAACAATATGCAACTTGATTTGGGGACATTTGTCAATAATTTTGCCAAACCAATAATCGGTAAAATTTCCGATGTCATTAAACCATTTCGACCAGTTATCAACTTCCTAAATGCCGACACCAAGTTACTGTCTAAACTCGGTCTAGCGGGGCCGTTTGATAAAAATGGGGATGGCAAAGTTAGCGTACTAGAACTGGCAGCAAAAATCTCTGGTCGCGATATCGATACTCGCTTTTTATCTGCGGTTGCCAAGGTTGATAAAGTTGTTGATTTGGCCAACCAAATAGCCAACTCTCCCGATAAAATCGACTTTGGTTCCTACACTCTGGGGAATATAGATGTTGCCGCTCAAAGTGCTAATCTTCAGAATGCTTCCCCAGTTCCAAAGACTGCGGTACAGCAAACCGCTAACCAACAAATAAACTCCAAAACAAGCGGCAAGGTCAAGGAGTTCTTAAATGCTTTACAAGATATTGATGGCTTTGATTTGCCACTCTTGACCAAACCGGAAACGGCGATTCAATTGCTGATAGGTAAACCCGATGTTTCGGTATTCACCTATCAGATGCCAAAACTGGGATTTGACTTTAAGATCGATCAAAAATTTCCGATATGGGGGCCGATCAAGGGTTTACTGGAAGGCAAGTTTAGTGCTGAAGCTCATCTAGGATTTGGGTACGATACCTACGGATTAAACCAGTGGAAAAACTCGAATTTTGCTGCGGGTTCTGCTGACAAAGTTTTGGATGGATTTTATGTGAGCGATCGCGAAAATGCTGACGGTACAGGACGAGATGTTGACGAACTCACACTTGACGCTAGTATTGCGGTGGGTGCTGGGATAGATGTGAAAATTGCCGAGGCTTATGTCAAAGGTGGAATTCAAGGAAAAGTCGGCATCGATTTGATAGATATTGGAGAATTCCAACCGAAACAAGGTGGCGACGGCAAAATCCGAACATCGGAAATTACTTCCCGGATCAGCAAACCCTTGGAACTGTTTGATGTAACAGGACAAGTTAATGCTTTCTTGGGTGCTGAAGTTAAGGTAATTTCAGTCAAATTTTGTGAGAAAACTTTCAAAATATTT
>NZ_JANMZH010000928.1:0-4909 GCF_031383065.1 Microcoleus sp. OTE_8_concoct_300
CCGGGATGCGATCGACCAAATTACTCAAATTTTAGGCGATCGTACCAATATAGACAGCATCCACATAGTTTCTCACGGTGCTCCCGGCAGCTTGCAACTCGGCGACGTTCGCTTTAGTTTAGAGGATATAGAGTGCGATCGAAATTCTTTACAGCAGTGGTTTTCGCAACGAACCGACTCAAGGAGCAAAAATCGACCCAATATCCTCCTGTACGGGTGCTGTGTAGCAGCAGGCGAGACAGGTAAAACATTTGTCAAACGCTTGAGTGAGTTAACCGGGGCAAGAGTTGCAGCTTCCGAAAACCTCACGGGAAGTGTAGCAAAGGGCGGCGACTGGGAACTGGAAGTGAGCACCGGGAAAATTGAAACACCGCTGGTATTTGAAGCCGAAGTATTGGCGAATTACGAACACGTTTTGAATAGTTTTGGTGTGGCGACTAATTTTGGTGCAGGGCCCTTTCCTGTCTCAGTCGGTGTCGGTGATTTTAATGGCGACACCAAACCAGACTTAGCTATTAGTAACGTGGGCGGTCCCGGAGGCGCAAGTCCAGGCACATCAATTCTGTTAGGAAATGGCACGGGTAGCTTTGGCACCGCTATTAAGTTGGCACAGGGGGACAGGGCCCTCGCTGTCGCTAAATTTAATACAGATATATATGACGACTTGGTTGTAGATGACGGTTCTGTGTTTTTTGGGAGTAGCAGTGGCTTGGGTGCTCCCGTCAATGTATCTTTAGACCCTGTAAGTTCAGCTAACTACATTGCTGCGGAAGATTTTAACGGCGACGGCCGGACAGACTTAGCTTTAGAGAATTCCTCTGCCCCAGGTGTCCCCTCTAATAAGAGTGCCGTCTCAATTCTATTGCAGAATCTTGATGGCACTTTTGCGCCTCCTCAAAACTTTGTGGTAGAAGAAGGGGGTAAATCTATTGCCGTAGGTGATTTTGACGGCAACGGCACAAAAGACTTGGCTATGACGAACGAATACACTAACAGCCTTTCAATTCTACCGGGGAGTGGCAATGGCAGTTTTGGGGCTGCCAATAGTATTACAGTGGGGTCGCGATCCTATTCGGTGGCTGTGGGTAAGTTTAACAATGACTCCTTCTCCGACTTGGCTGTGGCGAATCTTGACTCTAACAGCATCTCAATTTTGCTCGGGAATGGTAGTGGGGGCTTTACTAATACGGAAATTCCAGTGGTTTCTCCCATTTTCGTCACTGTTGCGGATCTCAATGGTGACTCCAAGCAAGACTTGGCTGTCGCGGGCAATGGGAAGGTTTCAACTCTGTTGGGGAATGGCGACGGCACATTTACCAAGACTGCTGATTTAGATGCGGGATCGTCGAATACTGCTGTTATTGCGAAGGATTTGAACGGGGACGGTTTGCCTGACTTAGCCACCACCAACTTCGGTCCTGGCAAAGTTTCGGTGCTGCTAAATACACCCAATACAGTTAATTTTGGTACTGCAACTTACAGCGGTACTGAAGGAACAACAGACACAGTAGTTAATATTCCCGTCACTATCAGCGGCGGCACTCCCTTTGCCGATGTAGTTGTACCAATTGTCATCGACCCCAGCAGCACAGCCACCGAAAATTCAGACTACACCATTTCCCCTACATCGATTACATTCCCTGCAGGTGCAACAGGTGCCGCACTCACCAAGAATATTGCAGTTACTATCAAACCCGACAATCTCCCTGAAAACGCCGAAACCGCAATTCTCAACTTGGGCACAATCACCGGAGGCGTTGCAGGTACCACAAAAAAAACAACATTAACTATTGCAGCCAACGGTCAACCTTCAAGCCTGAGTCCGTACCAAATCGACCTCAAAACAGGCACAATTACTGGTGGGCCAAACCAGTTTATTTCTCTAGTCAATACCCCTACGGACTCAAACGCAGACAGTTGGTTAGAAGCGGTAGCCAAAATCAATTTTAGCGGCAACATCAAAAAAGCCAAATTTATCGTTGAATACGATAAAACCCCCTCAGGATGGACGGTAAATCTCGGCGACTCTGCGTCAAACGATGGCTATGGAGGGGATGCAAGCACTCAAAGCCGCGATGCCGAGATGCAGATTGTTAACGGCAATATGAGCGTTAACGGGAATGACTACAATACACCCGCTGGCGGATTCCTTAGCCAAGGAAATGTGCCTAACTTGGTCAGCAACGGTTCCCGCCTCGAGTTAGAAGTCAGCAACGAAAAACTTGCCTGGGATAACAAAAGCGGACTACAAAATAGCTTGACTTCGCCGTATCTTTACGCCCTCAACGGTCAACCTGATGCTACTGGGCCTGTCAATTCGGAAATTTACGCGGGATTTAACAGGGTGATTTCTGGACCTTTCGATCGCATCGGATCAGGTGCTAGCAAGGTAACAATTCTGCTTAATCCCATCGACTACGCAATTAGTGCTGGTACTGCGACCGTTACTGAAGGCAACTCTGGCAAAACTGCTGCCACTTTTACTGTTACCCGCAGCGGTTCCACAGAGTTGACAAGTAGCGTCAATTATACGATCGCTGGAACTGCTAGCAACGTCAGCGACTACAACAACATCGGCGGCACATCCGGTGCCACTGGCGCGACTGGTTCGATTAATTTTGCAGCGGGCGAGACATCGAAAACCATTACTCTTGATGTTTTAGGCGATGTCGCGATCGAACCCAATGAAACCATTAATGTTACGCTCTCAAATCCCTCGGGATTAAATTCTACACCGACAATTACCACTGCTACCGCTACCACAACTATTACTAATGATGATGTAGCGCCACCGACTCCGACGCCAACGCCGACACCAACACCAACGCCGACAACAGGCACTCCCACACCAACGCCGACACCAACGCCGACAACAGGCACTCCCACACCAACACCCACACCAACGCCGACGCCGACAACTGGGACTCCCACACCAACACCGACACCAACGCCGACACCGACAACACCTGTTGGTCCCATCGACACGAAGAATTGGTGTGGCGTAGAAGCTGGATTGGATCAACTTGAGAAAATTCTTAACGACCAATTACAGGCAGTTAACCTACCCATTGTCGGCCCTCTCAAGAACATTTCCCCAGATTTTATTGGCAATATCAAGACTAAGTTAGTCGATACGATTAAAAATGTGGGAAATCAAAGTCTGAGTCAGTTAGAAACTAGCCTCCGCACTGCACTGGGTTCGGACTTCAATGTTGCTCTCACTGGGAATTCGAGTTCTGCGGAAAGTACCTTGCTAATTACTCTTGGCAGGCAATATCAGTTTCCCGACACCAATCTATCAAAAAACTTAGGAGTACCGGCATTAAGCTTAGATGTAGATGGAAAAGCCCAATCAAAATACAACTACAACTTGTCCCTAGGAGTTGGTGTTAGTAAAGATTTCGGCTGCTACATAGATACTGACAAGACCAAGTTAACTGCCAACATAGACTTGGGCCTAAATGACCAATTCAAGGCAAAAGGCAACTTAGGTTTTTTCCAAGTTGACCTGGCAAACGATACCAAAAACCCTACTAAAGTCGATGCCAACCTTGAAGTCAAGCTCAATGACTTAGACAATCTGGGCGGCCCGAATGATGGATCTCGCCTCACCTTGCCAGAACTGCAAGGCAACTATCAGTTTAAAGACTTATTCAAAGCCAACTTAACGAGTAATGCTAATCTCGGTTTCACAGCAAAAACCAGCATCAACGGCAATGCTGCATTCCCCTCCTATAACTTCGACTTAGCCGTTAATTGGCCCATCCTGAATTACGCTAACGGTCAATTAACCGGCCCGCAAAAGCCCGCAGTTGCATTTAACAATATGCAACTTGATTTGGGGACATTTGTCAATAATTTTGCCAAACCAATTGTCGGTAAAATTTCCGATGTCATTAAACCATTTCGACCAGTTATCAACTTCCTCAATGCCGACACCAAGTTACTGTCTAAACTCGGTCTAGCGGGACCGTTTGATAAAAATGGGGATGGCAAAGTTAGCGTACTAGAACTGGCAGCAAAAATCTCTGGTCGCGACATCGATACTCGGTTTTTAGATGCGGTTGCCAAGGTTGATAAAGTTGTTGATTTGGCAAACCAAATAGCCAACTCCCCCGATAAAATCGACTTGGGTTCCTACACTCTGGGGAATATAGATGTTGCCGATCAAAGTGCTAACCTTCAGAATGCTTCCCCGGTTTCAAAAACTGCCGTACAGCAAACCGCTAACCAACAAATTAACTCCCAAACAAGCGGCAAGGTCAAGGACTTCTTAAATGCTTTACAAGATATTGATGGCTTTGATTTGCCACTCTTGACCAAACCGGAAACCGCGATTCAATTGCTGATAGGTAAACCGGATGTTCCGGTATTCACCTATCAGATGCCCAAACTGCAATTTGACTTTAATATTCGGAAAGACTTTACGATATGGGGGCCGATCGAGGGTTTAGTTGAAGGCAAGTTTAGTGCTTCAGCTCATCTAGGATTTGGGTACGATACCTACGGATTAACTGAGTGGAAAAAAGCGAATTTTGCTGCGGGTTCTGCTGACAAACTTTTGGATGGATTTTATGTGAGCGATCGCGAAAATGCTGACGGCACAGGACGAGATGTTGACGAACTCAGCCTTGAGGCAAGTATTGCGGTGGGTGCTGGGGTAGATGTGAAAATTGCCGAGGCTTATGTCAAAGGTGGAATTCAAGGAAAAGTCGGCATCGATTTGATAGATATTGGAGAATTCCAACCGAAACAAGGTGGCGACGGAAAAATCCGAACATCGGAAATTACTTCCCGGATCAGCAAACCCTTGGAACTGTTTGATGTAACAGGACAAGTTAATGCTTTCTTGGGTGCTGAAGTTAAGGTAATTTCAGTCAAATTTTGTGAGAAAACTTTCAAAATATTT
>NZ_JANMZH010000944.1:0-18081 GCF_031383065.1 Microcoleus sp. OTE_8_concoct_300
ATATTGCTTCCTTAAGGAGTTTTACCAGCTTCTGTTTGATGGGGTTAGGCAGGAGGGGTTTAAAGGTGACAGCAACGAGCTAGTTGCCTTGCTAGCTGAGGTCACAACCGAGTTTGCTCAATACTGCCAAGAACAGCCCTCGGAAGAAAACGCCCGCGAACTGTTCCGAATGTTTTGTAAAGCTCACCTTTACAGGTAGGAGAGGCGGCGCAATACAAGCGCTGCTTATATAAAGTGAGAAATATCCCACATCATATATAAATTAAGTGAGAATTTGTATAACTTTACCTCACTTTGTATAAACCTGTTTAGCTACAAAAGTTATGTTTAACCCTAATAGGGTTACGCAAGTTTTTTTGCGCTGATTGCTACCAAATTTCACCTTCCCTGCCATTCCCCGACAGGCTATAATCGCAATCAATGTTGATTAATGCGCCAAGCAAAGATTGACCCTCGCCTGCACCCGCAGGCAAAAAAAAGCTCCCGCTACCCCTAGTGAAGTGAGTAAGACAGGAACCTCGAAAAATCAAATCCACATTAGCATTATTTTCTAGACTTTTTCTAGACCTTCCTAGAAAGTCCCCTCGCCGGAAGGGTATATCGCGGCAATTGTCTCCACTCACTAAACACTAGGGATAGCGGTCGTCCACCTTCTACTGAGGAATCAACCGCTATGAATAGTATATCCACTATTGATACATTTAACAGCCTAGTCCGCAACAAATATTCACGATTAAGCCCCGAACATCAGAAACACATCGCGGAGCGCGGTTTGCTGGATAACAACTGGACAGAAATGACTTGTTACACAACAAGCGCCAAAAATGCGTCTGCTGTTCTGGGATACCCCGCCATGTCAGGCGGGATTATGTTTTGGGGGTACAACAATCAGTATCAGTTCCGACCTGATACCCCTTGGGAGAGTGAAGACGGAGAATGTCCCAAATACCGCACCCCGAAAGGGGGGTACGACGCGCTGTTACTAAGACATCTAACGGATGACCGTTACTGGGAGCCCGATCATCTAAAGGAGGTTTGCTGGAAAATTAACGGGCATCCCTGCATTCTGGTTACTGAGGGCGGGTTTAAGACTATCGCAGGTTGCAGCAACGGTATACCTACTATCGCCCTACTGGGAGTAGAGATGGGGTTAACAGGGGCAAAACACGATCCAGAGAATAAGAGGTATTTAGTCCCGTCTATCAAGAAATATGCTGAGGCGGGTTTGGGGTTTATCATTGCCTTTGATGCGGATGCTACAAGCAACCCCGATATACATAGAGCCGAAAAAACACTAGCTCTCGCACTTAAGCAATACAATGTTCCGGTATACACTGTTACGGGTTATTGGAACGTAGAGGACGGCAAGGGGATGGATGATTTCATCCAAAACAAGGGCATAGAAGCTTTCAGAGCAATTTTAATGAAAGCTGATAGCGCTACCGAATCACCTGACACAAGTGGTAGCGGTTCGCTAGTCAAAGGCAAAAAACCACCTACGCCCCGTGAGATTGCAGCACGACTGGCTGAAGAATATCGACCCCACTGGAAGTACCACGAAGAACAGCAAACGTGGCGGGGATGGACTGGCAAGTGTTGGGAAAAGATAAAACCAGGGCCGTTTAAAAGCCTGATTGTCACTACGCTAGACGCAAAGGGCGTAAACTACGGCGGGATTGAGTACGTTAATAACGTCATTGAGATGCTCAAGTGTTACCTGCGAGAGGTTTACTGGCAGACGTGGGATAAGTCCCGATACGTCAATTTTGAGAACTGCGTACTCGACGGCGACACGCTGGAAACACTACCGCACTCACCCGGTATGGGGTTTACTTCTTATTTACCCTTTCCCTACCAGTCTCTAACGGGCGATTTAAGCGCCCCTCTGGAAGCGTTAAAGGCAAATTGCCCCAATATCCATCAGTTCTTTCAGACGGCGATGCAGGGTGACGCCAAGAAAATATTCAAGCTACTGGCAATCATCAACAGTTGCCTCCGGTTTAGCTTTTACGGATATCAGCAGTTTGTTCACTTTATCGGGGTTCCGGGTTCCGGTAAGGGTACTTGCGCCCGGTTGATGGAAAAAATTGTAGGGAAGGATAACAGCCAGCCTTGCAGCCTCGACAAGCTCGGAGATGGCTCAACCCTAGCCAGCATCATTGACAAGCAATTAGTAACTTTTGGCGATGAACGTAAACCTGTGGGCGTTGACTCCATCCTCCGGCTAACTGGCGGTGATAGTATCAATTACCGGGAAGTGTACCAGCCAGCGGCAAGCGCACACTTCTACGGCTTACTACTCATCTGTAGTAATGACCCAATATTCATGGGAAACACCACAGGGTTAGAGCGGCGTTTGTGCTTAGTGAACTTTGAAAACGCCATTCCCAAACACTTGCGAAATTCAGAGATGGAAGCCAGCTTTGACGGCGAGATTGCGTCGTTAATTGCGATCGCTCTTTCGTTGCCGAGCGGTGAGGTAAAACAGGCAATTCAAGGCATCGGTGATGCTGAGATTGCGGATTTCAAGGCTGCTGAATGGGATATGAAGGTACGGATGGATAGTCTCGCCGCTTTCTTCGAGATGGAGCTAATTGTTGAAGAAGGGGCTTCAATCAAAGCTGGTGATGTGTATAGCCAATACAAAGATTTCTGCGAGGAAATCAAGAAGCCTGCAATGAGCCTCACGACTTTTTCCCCTGGGTTAGGCCGCCTCTGCACGGAACTACACCAACCAGTCATCCGCGACACCAGCGCTCGCCACGTCACATTTATCGGTTTGAGGATGCGGGGTAAAGGTGACGAGCATCCCACGTATTCCCAACAACTAGCTGCCACTTGCAGGACTTCCGACAGCACTTGCAGGACTTCTGCAGGACTTGATGCAGGACTTCCGCCCATACAGGATATAGCTTTGCAGGACTTGCAGGACTTATCTCCAAACATTTTGGGAAATAGTGAAATTACCAAAGAAACAGAAAATGAGTTTCAGGCAAACCAGGGAAAAACAGAAGTAAAGGAAGTTACCCCCTTAAGTCCTGCAAGTCCTGCAAACCCTTTACAAGACAAGGGTTTAAGTCCTGCATCAAGTCCTGCATCAAGTCCTGCAAACCCTTCTCCAAGTCCTGCAACTGCCCAAAGCAAATTTCGTGGCGAGAAGCTAGCTGACGAGATGCGGGAGGCAATAGCTAAAGGTAGCCGGGAAGATGCAAAAGAGGTTATGGAGCGTGTCGGCGCGTCTTCTCTCCAAGTCCGAGGATTTTTTGACAAGTGCCTTAGTCAAGACGAAAAAGTCAAAATCCGCCTGTTGAAAAATTCTAATTCGGTGTCCGAGCCAGTGGCAGCCAAGCAGACCCATCTTGCCATCGGCGACTTGGTGGAAATTACGCTAAGAAGCGACTACCAGGGGCAAAAAGGCGAGATTGTTGATATTGGGTATGGGAGTGCAGAAACTGACTACTACGTGGGGCTTGAGAACGAGAAGGTGATTCTTTCTGTTCCGAGGGATAAAGACCAGTTCACTTACTTGAGAAAACTGGAACAGTAGCACTCGGTACTAGCGCATAGCTCTTTTGCGATATTTTCACCTGACACAGGTGATTTAATACTTGACAGAACTAAGGCAACCGTGTCAAGCTGTCAACAGTAAATCACCTGACACAAGTGAAATGACTAGAAACATTAATGATGCAAGCTTAGCTAACCTCAAGCACTATGAGGGTAAATGGAAGCACGGGCAAACCCGCACCATCCGAGTACCGATCGCCCTAGCAGATCGGGTGCTGACTATAGCTCGACAGCTAGATAACGGAAAATCATTTGACACAAGTGATTTACCTGATGCTGCTACCTTACTCAACCAATTAAAAGCCAAGCGCAAAAAGTCTAAGTGCGACCTAGCGGACGTAGAAGCGATTTTGGATATGCTGGGTGACTTCTAATATGAAGACTGCCTTAACCAAGAGATCGCACTCCCGTGCAGGACGATCGCTTCAGCCTCACTATGTGCATCTTGTGACTGTAGGTTTTCGGGTTCCGACCGGGTAGTGAACAGTCTAAATGAGAAAAATCATTTGATACAAGAGAAAACAGGTTAGTATTTTTTAACTTAGCCGCCTATCACGGGCGGCTATTTGTAAAAAAGCAAGGTAGAGCAAACACGGTGGTGTCGCTATAAAATTGATAGATGAGTTTGCTTGTAAGCGAGTATCAGGTAAGGGACACCGAGACAGGCGAACAGGCAATAGCAAGGGCTGAAACGCCCCAAAAACACCCCTTTTGCTAGAGTGTTGATAGAAATTGGTCAACTAGAGCCTGAAAGTATTGATATTACGCTACAGAACCATATCCATCAAAATTTGCTGGGAGCTCACTTCCGGGCAATTAGCAGGCGGCCGCCGCTGAGAGTAGTGTCCTCCCGGCTGCAAATCCCAAGCTTGGCGGTTGTCAGCCAGCATTACCCCCAAAATTTCTTGCAATTCCTTGGCAATTGTCGGGTCTTCCACCTGAACTATGGCCTCAACCCGTCTTGTGAGATTGCGCTGCATCCAGTCCGCAGAACCAATATACACCTCTTCGTCGCCACCGTTGAAAAAATAAAACATCCGAGAATGCTCTAAAAAGCGGCCGATAATACTGATAACTCTGATATTTTCGCTAAGACCTTCAACGCCGGGACGCAAACAGCAAATCCCCCTGATAATCAAATCAATTTTAACTCCCGCTTGCGCAGCTTCGTACAAAGCAACAATAATTTGAGGGTCAACTAAAGCGTTCATTTTAGCGACAATGCGGCCGCAGCTACCGTTGCCGCCTTCGGCTTGCAAGCGGCAGAATTCGACCTCGCGGCGGATTAAAGCTAAAAATCGATCGCGCATATTGACCGGTGCCACCAACAATTTTCGATAAGATACCTGCCGCGAATAACCAGTCAAATAATTAAACAAATCTGTCAAATCCGATCCCAAATCCTCGCGACAACTCAACAAACCCACATCTGTATACAGTCCGGCTGTTTTGGGATTGTAATTGCCGGTGCCGATGTGGACATAGCGACGGATGTACCCGTCCTCGCGACGCACTACCATCACAATCTTGGTGTGGGTTTTGAGTCCCACCAAACCGTAAACTACGTGGACTCCAGCTTGTTCTAACTTGCGAGCCCAATTAATATTATTTTCTTCGTCAAACCTAGCCTTGAGCTCTACTAAAACGGCTACCTGCTTGCCGTTTTCCGCTGCTTGAATTAAGGCGCTGACGATCGGCGAATCTCCAGAAGTGCGGTATAAAGTCATCTTAATCGCTAACACGGAGCGATCGTGCGCCGCCTCAGTAATAAACCGCTGCACCGTCGCCGCAAACGAGTGATAAGGATGGTGCAGCATCAAATCCCCCTGGCGGATGGCGGTGAAAATATCCTGACCCTCCTCAGCATCCAACATCGATTTCTCTAAAATCCTTGCCGATTCCAAGTTCCGCAAGCGCGGCGGCACAACCGGAGTCCAAGCCGGGTCTTTCAGTTCCGGCACTGGCAGCCCCACAAAAGACATCAAATCCTTGAGGCCTAGCAGCCCCTCTACGACGTAAACATCTTGCTCACCGAGATCCAGCTCCTCCATGAGCATATCTCGCAGCGCAGGCGGCATACTCGCTTGAATTTCCATCCGCACCGCAGAACCTCCAAACCGGCGCTTGCGGAGCTCCTGTTCTATTGCCAGCAGCAAATCCTCTGCCTCATCTTCCTCCACGGTCAAATCGGAATTGCGAGTAATGCGGAAGGGGTGATATTCTTCAACGTCCATCCCCGGAAACAAAGCTTCTAAATTGTGGGCAATCACCTGTTCTAGGGGCACGCCAGTCCAAACTGGAGATTTGCCCCTCTGCTGCCACTGCAAATCCCCCGGTAGCGGCAAAAACCTCGGCAGCACCTGCGGGACTTTGACGCGGGCAAACAATTCTTCCCGCGTGTCGGGGTCTCTGACTACTACTGCTAAATTCAGGCTGAGATTGGAAAGGTAGGGGAATGGGTGGCTGGGGTCAACTGCTAGGGGAGTGAGTACGGGAAATACTTGTTCTTTGAAGTAGCGGTGCAAGTAATTGCGCTGTTCTTGATTGAGGTCAATGTAGTCGAGAATGTAGATTTCGCTTGCTGCTAGTTTCGGCCGCAGGGTTTGCTCAAAATACGAGTGCTGCTGAGTAACCATCGGCAAAAGCCGCTTGTTAATGGCATCTAGCTGTTCTTGGGGGGTGCGGCCGTCGGAGGTCAATTTGCTGACTTTTGCTTGTACTTGCTGTTTGAGGGCGGCCACGCGCACCATGAAATATTCGTCTAGGTTGGAGCTAAAAATAGCGAGAAATTTGAGTCTTTCTAGGAGGGGCGTGCGGGGGTCGAGGGCTTCGTGGAGCACGCGGTTGTTGAATTCTAGCCAGCTTTGTTCTCGGTTGAAGTAGTATTGGGGGTCGCTGAGGTTGATTTCAGTGTAGGTTTTGGGGGGGGTCTTTTTTGGCTTGGGCATGGTTTGAGGGAGTCTTTGGGAGGCTCGGTGATGGCATCTCTAGAAATAGTATTGTAGGTTAAAGGATTGGTTCGCATCTGCTTTTGGTCGATCGCCCGTTCTGATAATACCTTTCGGGAAACAGCATTGCCCTTCTTCGTGTCAACTTAAAACTCCAACCTTTTAGAAATCTCATTTTTACCATAGTCTAGATGCCCCTAAATCCCCCTTAGGTCGGGGGACTTTGATCGGACTCTTGTCCCCCCCTTACTAAGGGGGGCTAGGGGGGATCGAGATTTAATGGTCAAACAGCAGTCTGTGATTGGGTTTGACGTTAAGTTGTCACGAAGAAGGGCACGGTGGGGTGTCCGGCCCCTGAATCACGAACCAATCCCCCCAATCCAATTCTGCACCGCATCCAACAAATCATCTCCATCCACCGGAAAACCTGTTAACGGCAATTCCAGCGGTGTATCGGTAATCCAGGCGATATGAATTCCGATTTGAGCGTCGGCGAGTTTGCGGCCCAAAGATGAAAGCGCATCTTCGCAGGGACTGGAGTGCAAAATTAAGGCGATGTGCTGTTTTTGCAGCCGATTTTTGAGTTGCGGAATTAATCGCTTGAATTCGGGGGCGTTGCGAATTGCGGGAATGTCTGTATCTGCGGGGAAGATTGCTTGATAGAGTTGGGTACAGAGCTCTTGGGCGATCGCGCTGGTATCGGTTTCGCCTTCTAAGGCGCGAATGTTGAGGGGAACGGGGAAGGTTTTATCGGTGGGTTGGAGTTGTTTGAGGATTGTGGGGATATCTGTATTTTGTGGGTGGTTGCGATCGGGTATGGGCGAATTTGTGGGTGGGGTGTGCCATGCTTGATAAAATTCTGGGTAAGTCATATTTTGGGCACAGTCCCAGATGCCTTTGTAGCGGATTTCATAGCGAATATAATTTTCATAGCGATTATAATCGTTTTCATTGATTTCAGAAATTAGGCAATCTTTCAAACCTGAGACTGCGACGATTGCAACTGGGTTATTTGGGCTTATTATTCCCAAGCTTTTTGCCGCTTGCCTACGGATTAATTCATCTTGACAAGTACCGATAAACTCGACTAAATCTGCGATTGCAACTGGGTTCTTTTGGCCTATTATTCCCAAGCTTTTTGCCGCGTGCCACCAGGTATATCCATTCTCAGAAGTATTGATTAATTCGACTAAAGTGGAGATAGCCCTTTCCCGATCGGTCTCTTTCAGTATCTCCCTCGATCCCTCTGCAATTGGCTCTAGAAATGTCCGCCCCTTCTGTTTTTCCTCATTAAAATAAGCAAATCCCCACTTAATAATCTGCGACACAATCTCATCAGCACGACTACAAGCTGTAAACTCAGCAATCCCCGCAGCCGCTAAAAAATACGCCCGATACTTATAAAATTCACCACACCCATCATCAAACTCAACCAACGCCTCGATAAACGCTTCCTTCTCCTCCTTCCCTACTTCCTCCCGCCCCAACCACAGCAAAATAACCTCTTTCCACTGCTTCTCAAAAATGCGGTATCGAGCATCAGGATGCTGCGGATTCTCAGGAATGTGATTCAAGAAAAAGTGCCAATCCTCAACCGCCAACGCCGCAAAATATTCCTGAAACGTCGGATGGTAAAAAGCATAAATCCCCTCCAGCGTCTCCCCATCCCTCGCGACTAAATTCAACCAACCCAAACGGCAAGCTAACTCAAACTGCGATGCACCCATCACCCGATATCCCACACTTTCGGGCAACTGAAACCGCGACGTTTCATTTAACATCCCTGAAAGTGCCAATTTCCCCAAAGCCGCATTCAATTCCTGCTGCTGAATCCAATTCAGGCGCGGTTTTTTCCACTGATACAAAGTAGTCACAAACCGCCGATAAAGCTTAGCCTTAGTATCCGGCAAATCCCCCTCCAACGACTGCCAAGTGCCACACAATAACGAACATCTCAGGGGATTTTTCACTAAATCTCGAATTCGCTCTTTTCCCGATGCTGCTAATGCTTCCCGTAGCTGTTGAGAAAGATCCCCCCCAGCCCCCCTTAATAAGGGGGGAGTAAGAGTTTCCCCTTCTTGTTTCCCGTCCCCGCCTTCTCTTGTCCCCCCCCTTAAGAAGGGGGGGTTAGGGGGGGATCGAAACCATTTATCAATGAACATTTCCACTTGTTCGGGATAGGAAAATTCCAGAGTGCGATAAGTATCAAAAGTATCCAACGCAGTGCCGATCGCATCCCAAACATTCAGCCGACAACTTAGCACAATTCGCGCCTTTTGAATGCAGCCGCCGGTTCTAATTTGCCGCTGAATTTCCGCCAAAGGATTTTCATCTCCGACAGCCATCTCATCCGCCCCATCCAACACCAACCACACGCGCTCAGCATTAAACTGTGCTAAAAAATCATCCTTAATTTCCGCAGTGGCCTCAGCCTTCCCAATTCTCTTAATAGCCGCCAGCAGCCAATTATCAAATAAATACGGCTCTAATTCCTTCCCCTGCAAATCCGCCAAGGATACCCAAACTACAATCGCCTCGGAAATTTCAGCCGCTACCCCATTCGCAATCTGCCCCAACAGCGTTGTTTTTCCCGCCCCCGGTTCTCCAATAATTCCTAACCGCTTCCCATTGCTTTTGGGGCTCCTTCCTTGTTGGATAACTTGCTCAAGAAACTCGCTGTGTTCAAATTTTTGAGTAACTTCTTTTTCCCGGTACAAATCCGAACCTTCCTCAGCCGCAAATCCTCGCGTCGCTGAGTCACTTTCTGCCGTTCCACCAATCCCAGCAGCACATAAACATCATCTATTTCATGGTTGCCAAAAGTTAGCTGATTGCTACTAAGCCGCTGCTGTTCTTTCTCCTCTAATATCTGCTGGCCAATATCTTGCCAGTCAATCGGCCGGTAAGCAATGCGGCTCTTTTCAACTATCTCCTCAAGCAAAGCCTTTAGCTGTTCAATCAAAGCGTGAGTTTCGGCAGTTTGGGTATCATTCCGCGTTAAAGTTTGCGCTGTAAAAATCTGGAACACCTTTTCATTATTCTTGATTCCCTCGGCAAAGTATGCAGATACTAAGCTAAACAATTTTTCGGTTAATTTATCTTTATAAAGTGTGACATCACAATCTTTGAGGGCAACTTCCAGCAGTTTATTTTCAACTTCTTGAAAGCGATTTTGGCTTGACTCGTTTCTGGAAGTTAGCAGCAATTCTATCTCATCTAAACCTTCTATTGGAATACCAGAAGGGGCTGTTTCTTTGTTAACCTGCTTTAATTCAGATTTTAACTGCTTATTCTTCTTATCTAGCCATTCTAAATAAGGACTGTCTTGAGGCAAGTAAATCAGGAGTCCTTTAGAAGCCCTGCGAGACGGCTCAACCAATTCTTTATGACATTCTGAGGCGATTTGTTGCTGAGCTTTCAGGAAAGAACGTTTCAGCGCTTTTTCTAAATCGTAATTGACAATTTTACCGTTTCGTGATAGCTTTTTTACTCCCTTCAAACAGAGGTGCTTGAGTGCATCATTGGCTTGAGCGCCCACTATCCCATCGAAAGCGACCTTGAGAAGAGCTCCCAATAGCACAGCATCTAGCATTTGACGGTTCTCCTAATTTCAGGCTGCAAGCGAGTTACTTTAATGATAGGCGATCGAGTTTGGTTGCGGGCGATCGACAATTGCTGACATCATCACATCAAAACTTCGATCGTCACATCAAAAGTCGATCGCTACAACATTGAATTTAGGCAAAACGTTCAACTATTTTTCTAGGATTACCACGAAATCCTCAATCATCACATCAAAAGTGCGAGCCAACTTGTGGACTGCTGCAAAGTCAACCATTGCCATCCCCTGAGAACGGGCATAATTGCTAATCGTACTGTAGCCCACGCCCGATCGCTCCGCAACCTCCTTGAGCGTCCATCCCTTCTCGGCCGCCAACTCTCGAACCCGCAATCTGACTAAGCCTTTGCTCATATTAACTATTTACAAAATTTTGGATTTAGTATAATATATCAAAAAGCGATCGCCCCCGGTCTGCAAACTAAAGACGATCGCCAGTTAAAATTAATCCCGACAGATAATTTCTGTCGATCGCACCTAGCAGATAGATTTACCTACCACCACCAGATGCAACTCCAATGATATCAGAGAATCAGTTAACATCGTCAGAGATCGGCGAATCAAAAATTATTCACAAATCGTCGATCGTCAATCCGCGATCGAGATTTGTCACAGAAGAAACAGTAGCACTCCTGTTCAACATCTCACCCCACCAAATTTACCGGATCGAATGCTGTCACAACATGGTGTACGTACACGCCAAAGGTCTCAGTCGATTTGTCAGCTACGCTGATTTCCCCCCAATCTTAGAAGTAAAACGGCCCTGTGCTCAAGATTTTGTGGGATGGTACAAACGCTGGAAACGCACACAAGCACCAGAATTTTGGACTAAATTCTATACGTACAACTTCAAAGCGGCTGTTTCAGTTGACCGCTTGCTTGAGTGGGGTAAATTAGTCGCTACAGTTAAATCGGTAATTTCTGCCTCAGCGCTGCAACAACTACGAGATATTTACGCTCAAGAAAAAACATTGATGGAAAATTTTTAAAGCACGCGGGGCGGATCAACCCGCCATTGTTGGCCGCCAGCAAATGTAAGGTGCACACGCGGCGCACCCTACGCCATAGAGATTCTCGTTTGTAAGGTGCGCGGTCCGGCGCACCCTACGGGATAGAGAATCTGCTCAAAACTCTTCTTTACCTTCCAATCCCCACATATTGGAAACCAGCCGCTTCTAACACCTTCTTGTCTAAGAAATTGCGGCCGTCAATCATCACCGCATGGTTCATCAACTTCGCCATTTTCTCGTAATCTAAATTGCTAAACTGTTCCCAGTCAGTCACCAACACCAAAGCATCGCAACCATCAGCCAGTCTTTCCGGGTCAGTTTCTACCAAAACTCCCGACAAACCGTGACGCATCCCAGTTTGAGAAACAATCGGATCGTAAGCTTTAACTTTCGCTCCCAAGCGATTCAAACTATCGATTAAATTCAGCGCCGGGGCATCCCGCAAATCGTCAGTATCCGGCTTGAAAGTCAAACCCAAAAGTCCGACTGTTTTACCTTTGAGAATCTTCAAAACTTGCTGCAATTTTTCAATAGCAATCAACCGCTGGCGTTGGTTAACTTCCACCGCCGCTTTCAGCAAATGTGCCTCGTAGCCGTAATCGTCAGCAGTGTGAACTAAAGCCGAGACATCTTTGGGGAAACAAGAACCGCCCCAACCAATGCCAGCTTGCAGAAACTTGCCGCCAATCCGCGAATCTAAACCGATACCTCGGGCAACTTGACTAACATCTGCACCGACGCGATCGCAAATATTAGCCACTTCATTAATAAAGCTAATCTTCGTAGCCAAAAAAGCATTAGCTGCGTACTTAATCATCTCCGCTGAACTGATATCAGTCATCACCACAGGCACCGCAGGCAAAGACGGATTTTCTGCAAACTTGCGATCGACAATCGGCCTGTATAACTGTAACATCATATCCATCGCCCGCTGAGAATTGCTGCCGAGAACAATGCGATCGGGATTAAAAGTATCGTGAACAGCACAGCCCTCCCGCAAAAACTCCGGGTTGCTAACCACATCAAATGTCACACCTTTTTTTGCTGCTACCTCCTCGCCAGTAACCTCGTCACCGCTTTGAGGTTTTTGACGTTCTGCTAAACCGTCTAGTACAATTCTTCGCACCCAATCCCCCGAACCTATGGGCACTGTCGATTTGTTTACGATGACTTTGTAATCGCCATCGAGGTGAGCTCCAATTCCCCGAGCCACCGCTTCCACGTAGCGAGTATCGCTTTCCCCAGTAGGCAAAGGAGGCGTCCCCACCGCAATGAATAAAATGTCCCCGTGAGCCACTCCTGCTGCTAAATCCGAAGTAAATTCTAGATTGCCAGATTCAGATGCAGAAGACATTAATTCAGACAGTCCGGGCTCAAAAATAGGCGAATGTCCCGACTTCATTAATTTAACTTTTTCTTCGTTGTTGTCTACGCAAATGACGTGGTGGCCGATGTGGGCTAAGCAAGTGCCGGTGACTAAGCCAACGTATCCTGTACCGATGACGCAAACATGCATACAAATGTCCTCAAAGTTAGTAAATCAATTAGATGGGAATTGGGAATTGGGAATTGGGAATTGGGAATTGGGAATTGGGAATAAGGAAGATTTTTCCCCTCTCCCACTGTCCCAGTCTCTCCCTCTCCCACTCTCCCCCTCTCTGGGTCTCTACTTTTGGTTTCCCTCGATGCGATCGCGAAAATCCTTTACAGTCAACTCTAAACCTTTATCCAGCGGCACAGTTGGCTCCCACCCCAACCAAGTTTTAGCACGAGTAATATCCGGTTGTCGCTGTTTCGGATCGTCTTCTGGCAGCGGTTTAAAGATAATTTCTGCCCCTGGATTAATCATGTGTTGAATTTTCTGTGCCAATTCCAAGATAGTGTATTCGCCTGGATTACCCAAATTCATCGGCCCGATTTGGTCGCTATTCATCAAACGAATAAATCCTTCCACCAAATCAGATACGTAGCAAAAACTCCGTGTTTGGGAACCGTCGCCGTATACAGTCAGCGGTTCGTTTCGCAAAGCTTGAGCAATAAAATTGCTCACTACTCTGCCGTCATTTTCCAACATCCGGGGACCGTAGGTATTGAAGATTCGCACAACTCGAATGTCTACCCCATTTTGACGGTGGTAATCAAATGATAAGGTTTCAGCTACTCGCTTCCCTTCGTCGTAACACGATCTTATCCCGATACAATTAACGTTGCCACGATAATCTTCTGTTTGTGGATGTACGTCAGGATCTCCGTACACTTCGGAAGTGGAAGCCAGAAAGAATCTTGCTTTCACCCGTTTAGCCAGCCCCAGCATATTCATCGTGCCGATGACGTTTGTTTTAATTGTCTTGACAGGGTTGTACTGATAGTGTATTGGGGAAGCGGGACAAGCCAGATGGTAAATCTGATCTACCTCTAACCGAATCGGTTCGGTGATGTCGTGGCGGATCAGCTCAAAATACGGGTTGTCCAGCCATTTGAGGATATTGCGTTTAGTCCCGGTGTAAAAATTATCGAGGCAGACTACCTCATGTCCTTGGGCCATTAAGCGATCGATTAGGTGGGAACCGAGGAAACCTGCACCGCCTGTGACTAAAATTCTCATTGTGGAAACTGCCGTTCTGTTTAGGGGTAGGACTGGGGTACAAAAATTCAGTCGCTCGAATGAAACTTACTCTATAGAATAACAAAATTGCGATCGACAATGTAAAGACTTATACCTCTACTTCATAAAATCTTTAATTTACTTAGCATTTGCCAATACTTTGAACAAAGTGCTAGAATTCGTAAATATCAGCTAGCAATTTTTATTTAAGCTTCAATATTTCCGAGAAAATACTGTTGACAAGAGTTCAGTTATTGGTTTGTGGTTTGTGGTTATTTGATGACTTCGGTCTGAGGTGGGGCGATGCCCTAGGGGATAGCTGCGCTTGACGGGCTTGTTGGAAAAAACAAGGGTCGATTTATCTCAAAACCAATATGAGAGAAGTTATGTCGATTTCGCCAAGAGAATGTCCGCCGCTTTCAACCCTGCGTTGCACCCGTTCAATGGCGATTTCGGGAGATTGCAGCCAGAAGTAAATCAGGTTGATTGTGTAGCCTTTAGTTTTACAGTTTCTCAAGAATCGAGCAAAGTTGCGATCGGCTAAAGTTGTCAAGGGAGGCGAAATCAGTGCCTGAGTCTGATAAAGTTCGCAGTCTGTGTATCATTAAGCGTCCTGCGAGGATGGCGACTGACTCGGGATTGAATAGGGACATTCCGGCCGCGCATCTGCATTGACATATTCAAAACATTCTAAAAAATTGGGTAATAATTTCCGAAAAACTGTAGTTTTACCTGAACCGTTATAACCGCCAATAATGTAAATATTTGGCATAATTGTAGTTCAACTTTTACTCATACTTTTATAACTCAAATTCACTGTTTATGGATACCCTCGTTGATTAATCAAAACTTGACGCTCAAGTATGCGATTTGGAGCATTGAGTTTGAGTAATCTTGAAGTAGCTTGACCAATCTGAGTGATGCCTTCTATTCTGGCCTCATTAAGAAGAAAATGTTCGTCCCATACCTGACGGCGTGGATTAAACAAAGGGACAATTTCGTCATTAATTGGGTCTATAGTAGCTAGATCGGAACCTTTATAGCGGTTACAAGATAAACAAGAAAGAGCGAGATTATCAGCACGAGTTTGACCCCCATGTTTTAAGGCAATGATCTGGTCTACTTCATGGCTGTAGATTGAAATATCTTGATGAATCAGGCAATATTCACAGTGTCCTGAAGATCTTTCAATAACTAATCTGCGGAGTTCGGCAGGAATTAAACTAGAAGTCATTTATCAAATCGCTGAATAGGCTCTTGCTTTTAGTAAAATCATCAGATGTTCTAGCTGTTCGTAAACATCTAATTCTGCTATTTCCATTGAATTTAGGGTCGATTCGCGGTTTTTGTCAAGCAAAGTTTGAAGGCGTGTCTGAGCCTGCTGTGAAACCTTGAAATTAACAATGTCTTGTGGAAGTGGACTCTCGATCAAAAAGTCAAGGACTTCTTGATAAACTGTAGGAATATCCCCACTATGAGTGGTGATTTCCTGCTCGATAGTTGTGGGCTTTTTAGTTAGTTCTAGAAGTTGCCAAAGCAATTCTGGCAAGCGATTTTGCAGAGGTTCTAGACGTTGAGCCAGTTCGTCGGGAATTTGAAGGGTAATTGTTGCCATGTTTTTTAGTGACTGACGCTCTTATTGAATCGTAGCACAATAGAAGTGCGATCGCCCTTTTGTGAGAAATGCAGCGTGCGATCGCCCCGCGCGATCGGGTAAAGGTGCGATCGCGCTTCCTGATTTTAGTCGCTTCAGGCTACCAATCTGTTGAATTGTGGCAAAATTTTAGTTACCGTTGTTATCGTTGATATCGAGATTTTGTATAGAGAGTTCTGAAGGTAGCGGTACAGTTATTTGTAGGTATACACCAATTTTTATTTGATTGTTCTCAAAACTTATATTAGTTACATTAACTTTACTATTTCCAGATACACCGTCTTGAATAGGGAATTTAGCAGGTGGCTTAGTTTTATATCCAGCATCGTCAAGCCATTCAGCAATATTTCTCCAGTTTTCTATCTTTTCAATGCCTTTCCCCACAAAGGCTTTAACGTATTTATAAATAGAGGCACACAGGTCAGTTTCAACTCCCTTGGGATTCTTTTGCAGCTTTTCGGCGATTTCAGCGGGACTGAAGCCACAAAGCAACCCCCGCAGATGCAGCTTTTCTACGGGGGTGAGAGGCTTTCCTTTAACGGCGGCCAAGTCCGAGTACAGAGTTTTTAAGTCCCAGCGGCTTTCGGCTTCGACGAAGCGATCGTTTGTGGATGCCATAGATGGGTGTCTCTAAATTTCCTGATGGGATTCTAACATAACTCCTGATGAGTGTCAGGTTATTACCAGACTCAGCTAGCGTATGATAAGTGAAAGCTAAAGCGCAAAGGGTGCAAGTTACAAGTCAAAAAGTTGGTGGGAGGGCTTTTGAGCTATTACTGACTACAGTTAGCGATCGGACAGGGGAGTAGGGCTGAACTTTGGTAAATTTCTCGCTTTGACTCTAGTTTCGGCCACTGTCGGTAATTTTTTTAATTTATTTCCTGGGATTTTGCATAATTTTCTGGATTTCGCCCAGATATATAAATGGGAGGCTGCAATGCGCTTTCTGCAGACTGAACTCTTTGTGAGTGCGATCGGCTAAATCTTTGCTATGGAAAATTTTTGTTGGTGTAATCAATAGCTAATTTTTGCATAAAAGTTAGGGCGAGCGCACGATAAACAAATAGAAGTAAGTAGATGTTAATTCCAACAGAATGAACTGATTATTTGTAGGTGTCGGAGGTAAAAAATGTCGGAGTTGCAACCCAAACAACCGAGTAGTTCTACCGACTGGGGGAACTATATCGCACTAGGAAATATTTATAAGGATCGCAGCAAGTATGCTCAAGCTAAGGAACAGTATGAAAAAGCTTTAGAAGTTGCACAACGAATTAATAGCCGCAAAGGAGAAGCTGAGTCCCTGTTAGGGATAGCTGCTATTTACAATTGCTTGAGTCAGTCTCGGCAAGCAATAGAATACTTTGAACGATCGCTATTTATTCATCGAGAAATAGGCGATCGGGCTGGGGAAGCCGCCGATCTAGGCGGTTTGGGTAATTGCTACTCTTCTTTTGGACAGTATCAGAAGGCTATTGAGTTCTACGAGCAGACGCTGGCGATCGCGCGCGAGATAAACAATCGCCGGCAAGAAGCTGGTGGGTTGTGTGGCTTGGGCAATAGCTACTGGCATCTCGGACAATACCAGAAAGCCATTGAGTTTTGTGAGCAGTGCTTGACAATTGCACGAGAACTCGGTGCTCGTCAAACCGAATTAGCTGCTCTAGGCAACCTAAACAGGAACTATAACTCCCTCGCCCAGTACCACAAGGCTATTGAGTGCAGTGAGGAATGCTTGGTTATAGCACGAGAGATTGGCGATCGTTCCACGGAAGCCGATGCTCTGGGTAGTTTGGGTCACAGCTACCACAATCTAGGGCAATACCAGAAAGCCATTGAGTTTGATGAGCAGTGGTTGGCGATCGCGCGAGAGATTGGTGAGTGTATTAATGAAGCTCGTGCTATAGGCAGTTTGGGCGGTAGCTACAGGGCTCTAGGTCAGTACCAGAAAGCAATTGAGTGCTATGAGCAGTATTTGGCGAGCAGCCGGGAAATTAATGACCGATTTGGGGAGGCTAATGCTCTAGGCGGTTTGGGTAATTGCTATTCCAATTTAAGTCAGTACCAGAAAGCAATTGAGTGCTATGAGCAGTGGTTGGCGATCAGCCGGGAAATAGGCAATCGTAAGGGAGAAGCAAGTGCCTTGGCTGGTTTGGGTAATGGCTGTTATCGTCTGGGGCAGCACCAGAAAGCGATCGAGTTCTACGAGCAACAGTTGGTGATCGCGCGAGAGATTGGCGATCGCCGAGGCGAAGGAGATGCTCTAGGAAGTCTAGGCGGTAGCTACATTTCGCTAGGACAGTACCAAAAGGCGATCGAGTTTAAGGAGCAACAGTTGCTCATCGCACGAGAGATTGGCGATCTGTCTGGGGAACAGTCTGCCCTGAGCGGTTTGGGTAATTGCTACAATTCACTAGATAATCAGCAGAAGGCACTTGAGTTTCAGGAGCAATCTTTAGCGATCGCAAGGCAAATGGGTACTCGCTCTAAGGAAGCCTATTCTTTAGGCAGCATGGGCCAGAGTTACAGTTCTCTAAAGCAGTAAGCTGTTCAGCATCTAAAACGCATATTGTATGGTATAATATGATAATTTTCCGAGAAAGTCAATGCCTACTAAAAACTTCCTCAGTTCTGAAACAAAGGAAACTCTGCAACAAGCATTAAAAGACCATGAGCATCCA
>NZ_JANMZH010000945.1:0-7164 GCF_031383065.1 Microcoleus sp. OTE_8_concoct_300
GGAAGGTGGTTCGATTTTAGATTTTAGATTTTAGATTTTAGATTGAAGGCGAAGTTCGTTTAAATCAGTTAAATCTCACATCTTGCACTATTCTCAAGAACAGGCAAGATGCCTGTTCCACAAAGAGTGAGTTTTATTTTGGGGTGGGCAGGAGAACCCGGCCGTAAAAAACCTATTGAAAATGGTGCAATATCTCCGTTAAATCCATTAAATCCCGTACATGGCTCGTTGCCGAACTTCGTCCTCCAAGTTAGTCGGGAGATTTATTTAAAATCCACTTCCACCACTGCAGGAACGATCGCCAAACGCTCAATTTCCGGACACCCGGAGCTCGGCCCGCGGCCAGACTTTCAACCGAACGCAAGGCGGCGTATTGCAAGCCCAAAAAACTGTCTACGGGCGCGTAAGGCCCTCCCAAAGTAATCGCGCCGGCTGCGTATACCCGGCCTTCTCCGTTGCTAGCAGAAGTGTTGCGCAATTCGGGCACTTCAAAATCATTGTTAACACTCAGCCGCCCCAAACCGTTGAGGGGAAGATTGTATTGAGCTACCAAATCGTTTAATAGGGGACTGGTTTTTACCTTAGCGTCCAAACCCGTAGCATCAATAATAAAATCAGCCTCTAACTTAATTTGCCCCTTGAGTTCCTTCTCCTGAATGTACGTCACCGTGCGGTTTTGACTGTCGCGCTCGACTCGCTCGACTTCCCCGAAGGTAATTTGATACCATCCTTGACTTAAACCTTCTTTGACAATCCGCCGCCAGTCCCGGCGCTTGGCTGTAGTAGTGCCGCCCCAGTCGGTGAGCAACTGCGGGCGAAATTCGGGGGCGGCTTGTTCCAAAAGTACCCGGAGTTCCCCGCCCCAGCAAGCTTTCGGCCAGTTGAAAGGTTGAAATTCGTAGTGATTTTCGACGCTGCGCTGAGCGAGTTTAAATTTGTTGCCCTGGGGTTTGGGCGATCGCATCAAATGCAATACTTGAATGTTACTGTTCCGCTGTCGCGCTTCGTAAATTCGCTGCACCACGCGCGAAGCGACTATTCCCCGGCCTCTAATTAACACACTGCCGCCGCTGGCCTCCAATTTTTCGTAAACGCCGTTGTGGCTTTCGTAAGCGTTGACCACCGACTCAAAATCCTGGGTTTTTTCGCGGTAAGCTTGCAAGTCTGGCAGAAATTGAATGGCGGGATAGCCGGTGGCTAAGTGTACGTATTTGGCGATTAAAAAAGCGTGATCGCGGTGATCCGCATTCGATCGAGAATAAGCGATCGCGTACCTGCCGTCATCTGTTTTGCGAATTCCCCGCACTCTACCGTAGCGAAACATCTGATCCCACCCAATTCGATCGACTTCCCTGTCAATAGAATCAAACACATTCACCGCGCGAGGCGTATAAGTTTCGGCAAAAGTCGGTTCAGCAAACACCTGCCACATCAACATCAGTGATACTCCCAAACGCCCTTTGAGCAATTCCTGCCAAGCTTCCCGCAAAGCATAGGTCGGCCAGCCCCAAATGTTGTCTGGACAAGAGTCAGAATTCGATCGTAGGCGTTCCCGCAGCGGAATTTGAGAATTCAGGCACAGACGCAGATAGCGGGCGTAAGGCTGGTTTTCCATGCCCAAAACCGCAATTTGATCGGTTTTCACGCCGCAAATTCTCAGCAAATCCACCCAAATAAAGCTGCCCAAACCGCCGCCAACGGCAGCCCAATCAACTTCTGTCACAGGGAGTCCCATAGATTCGAGTGATCGCATTTTCATTTGAGAAGCGTGCAAAAATGCGATCGGCGGAAATTCTCCCCTACTACTTGTGTGAGAAACCTGCGACACCATTTGCGGTCCCAATGCCGGGTCTGGCCCATTGGTCTGCGGGTTAAAGAAAATGTGAGAATTGACAGACGGCGTTTCTAGGGAATTAACAGCAAAAGAAATGCCGATCGCGTAGGGCCCAACTTGCAGCATATCCCCGTTTGCCAGCACGCACCGGGTTTGGCGAACGCCATTGACAAAAGTACCGTTGCGGCTACCCGTGTCAGTGAGTACGATACTGTCGCCTTCGGTGCCAATCACTGCGTGAAAGCGAGAAACTTGACTGCTGCGGAGGGCAATTCGAGAAACTCGTTCCCCGTTGATTGTGGCCGGCATAGCTTCAAAAATTCGTCCCAAAGCGATGGGTAAGTCGAGTATCGGGGATCGACAATCCCCCGTAGTTGTATCTGTCCAAGTTAGTCGCAGGCGCAAGGGTTGAGAATTCATGATTATTTTTTAAACATCAGCCGTCGGCTTTGAGCTTTCTGCAAAAAAGATTTTTATTTGAGAGTCTTTAACGAATACCCGGATTTTCCCTTTTTCAAACTTTCAGGGAGACAGCATCACACTCGCCGCCGCCGCCAAAGAAGTACCGCACCACGGACACCCCACATTCAACTGCGCGTAAGGCGAAATTCGGCTGCACTTGGGACACTGCAAACCATATTTTGAAGGCCCCGTAGGCCCAGAGTTACCCAGTGCGGGAGGCCCCAGCAAAACTGTCTGCGGCGCGGTTACCTGCACCTCTGTCACCTTGACCACCTCGATTTCCACTTCGCCTAAATGGATGCGGCTTCCCAATCTCAATTTTGCTTCGCCTCGGGGGAGAATTTTTCCGTCTACCAGCGGCGGATTGCTTTCGCGCAAATTCCGCACAGCATACTCCTGCAATTCCTGATTAAAAAATATTTCAACGTGTAGACCCGATACGCTGGGATGCGACAATACTATATCGCACTTCGCGGGATCGCGCCCGAGCCTTACGCTTCCGGGATTTTTGCTCGGCTGTCCGTTGTGAATTGTCTGAGTTTGACGCACCCCAGCTTCTGTCCATGCTAAAGTGAGCTGGTTTGTCATGATTGTATAGTTTGCTCAAAAATATAAAAAAATATTAGCTGATTTATTTTGAGGACGGACTTCCTCACCAAAAAACTTAATTAGAATTATTGACGCGGACTCGATCTTGCGTTCGGAAAATATTATGTACCGCTAAACAAAAAAGCCCCGAAGTCGGGGCTTTTAGTGCTCGTATGGCCTTTTTTTGAGAGACTGACTCGCGCTGGCGAGATTTTCTTTCCCGCAAAATTATTGACCCCTGTGCAGCTTGGTTAAAAATTTGCCGTTTCCGATTCGCCAGCGATTGCTAAAAACTAATTGCTGTGGGGTTTTCAGATTTGCGAAGCTTTGCTGCGCTAGTGACGAATTTTGGAGGTGGGGCGATCGAACTACCTCTGGAAATTCGATCGCCCCACATCCTCAAACGCTCAGTGTCCTAGTGCTATCTCTCAAACTGCAACCGTGTAATCTTTCGTTGCAGAGCCAGCGTTGAGAGACTTATTCGCTCTTGCGGCTTTTCCGACCGCCTTCGCGACCAATTTGAGCCATGTGTTCCCGATTTCTGCTGACAGCTTCGCCGCCTTTTTGGCCAGCTTCTCTGGCTTCTTCAGGGGTGAATTCGTGTGCAGTTCCTTTCTCGTGTGCAGCTTTTCCGCCTTTGCTAGCAATTGCGCGCTGTTTTTCTGCATCCATAGAAGCGAATCCGCGTTTGCTTTTCTCAGCCATGACTGTCTCCTCGTTTTTTTTCTGATTTTTTAGCTCGATCGCGCCTTCGCCTCCCACTGTCGCGGGTAGTCCCACGAGCGTGGTGAGATATCCGACGGTAAATTATGAAACCTCATCAGACGAATCTAAGCTTTTGGTCTAAATCGCAGGATGACTCTTTCATAATTTACAAATGTGAACTAAAAATAGTTCACGCCCGGGCACTATAGTTAGAGCCGCCAATGTTTAAGCAGGTTACTGTCTTTCATTCATTCTATAAACCCCCCAACTTTTATACCTCTTTCTCAGGTATAGTCATTCTTTAGTTCGCTGGAAGGATGGAACCCAAAGCTGATTGGGGGTAGACTCAGAGGATTTTTCGACTTGACGGCGACACCTCAAAAATTAAAAGTCTAAAGAGGGATGCTTTTTTGTCTTTTTACTTTTTTTTTTGATGCCTTCCGCGCTTGCCTGTTATCCCGATGTTAGTTGGTCTGCCGATCGAGTTGTTTCTGGTAAGCGATATTTTGGGGCGCAGCGCAGGACATACTCGATCGCACTTATCAAGTTTACCTTATGACCGATCGAAACATAAATCGGTTTTACTCCTGTTTGCGTCCTCAGCGCTGCCCCTACCGTCGATCCCGAAAGCAGCAAGGGTTGCCAACTGCCCCGTTCGAGTCCGACTTCTGAATGTTCTCCCATAAATCGATTTTTGGCAACTCCGATCGTGGCAATTCCTGTCAAAACCCCCAAATGGCAGGCAAGACCGAACCTGCGGGGATGGGCTAGTCCTTGACCGTCGCACAATATCAAGTCTGGCCTCAAACTGATATTTTCCAAAGCCTCAAGGACTGGCGGCACTTCTCGAAAAGACAAGAAACCGGGAATGTAAGGAAAAGCTGTAGGACTGCGAACCACAGCTTGCTGCTGCAACTGCAAGTCGGGAAAGCTCAGAACTGTTACAGCGGCCCGGGATACCTCGTCTGCACTGTCGTAGCCGACATCTACGCCTGCGACATACCGAACTGGCGACAGTTGATTTTCGGTAATTACCTCTGACCGAAGCTGTTCTTGAATGGCGAGCGCCTCTTCAATTGTCTGCGGCCAAGGGTGTCGCTGCAACATTAGACATCTTTATTTAACCGTTCTCATCTAACCTTAACTTATTTTCTGGCATTTTTAAACTCAGATTTTTATCCTTTTACGCTATAAATTCACAACTTGCGTAAGGAGTCTTTCTTTATACTGGGGAGCTTTGAGTAAGGCGGGCCGAGGCTCATTCTACAAATAGAGTCTGTACATCGAAGAGTGAAATTCTATCTTTGGCGGCTTGCGCCAACCCGCAAAGATTGCACCGCTGCTCACCTCCAATTTTCTACTGAAAATTTACAAAAAATACCTATTTGATGCTAATTTTTTAGCTTTCTAGAAAGCTTTCTCTTTCCGATCCTCATGCTATAGCTTCTCCCAGAGCGAGCGAGCTATCTCTTTACTTCTTCCTTATCTAAAATCCTCCTCATTGTCAAGATGATTGAAACATTTATTCATCAATAATCTCAGCTAGGTACAAGTGCCATTGTTCATACCAGAGCCTCAATGTAATGGCAATCTAATATTTTTTTGATTTAAGAGGCTTTCCGGCCCTCACAATCCTATGACTTTTATGAAAAAAATAAAGAAATTTATGAGTTGTTACACCATTAACAGGAAGTTATAATCTTAGATAAGAGCGAATAGACAACTAACATCCAGTAACACAACCTAGCTGAGTTAACATATGAAAACCATGCAAAGTGTTCGGTACAACCTAGCTCTCTACATCGTCGGTGGCATCGTCTTCATCATCGCCGCCTTAAATTTAAAACCTTTTGCCATCGTCGGCGCAGGGGAACGCGGCGTCATGATGCGCTTCGGCAAAGTTCAAGACGCGATCTTAGATGAAGGCATCCAACCGATTTTACCGATCGTCACCTCTGTAAAAACTCTGAGCGTGCGGGTACACAAAACCGACCTGCAAGCAGATGCAGCATCCAAAGATTTGCAAAAAATTACTACAGATTTGGCAGTCAACTGGAATGTTGACCCCGCCCACGTCAATCAAGTTTTCCAACAAATAGGAGACGAAGAACAAATTGTTACCAGCATTCTGAGTCCAGCTATTTCGGAAGTTCTCAAAGCAGCAACTTCTAAAAAAACAGCAGAAGAAATTATCACTAAGCGCACGGAACTCAAAACAGAAATCGACAACAGCCTCAAAAAGCGTTTGCAACCTTACGGCGTCATCGTCAGAGATGTTTCGTTAATAAATTTTGGCTTTTCTCCCGAATTTAGCAAAGCCATCGAAGCCAAACAGATAGCAGAACAAGAAGCTAAACAGGCAGAATTTACAGTTAAAAAAGCAACCCAAGATGCTCAAGCCGCAATTAACCGGGCTAAAGGCCAAGCCGAAGCTCAGCGCTTGCAGCGGCAAACTTTAACTCCCGAAATTTTGCAGCAGCAAGCGATTGAAAAATGGAACGGCCAGTTTCCGACAGTAATGGGAGGAGGCGGAACTTTGCCGTTAATTAATATTGCGCCGCCGAGCTCTCAAGCTGCAACAGGTGTTAAATAAGCTGCTGCCGACTATGATTGCCAGGGCGCCGGGAGAAGGGGAGAAGAGAAAAGGGGGAGAAGGGGTGAGGGCTGCCAGAACCTGAGGGGGACAGAAATTTAGGGTTTTTCACGCAGGAAGTGAAGATGTGCTTTTTGAAAGGCCCAATAGCAAGCGTAGAAAATATAACTAACAACTAAGGTTAAATCGCGCTTACAGAAGACTTAGCGGGAGCGTGAAAGCCCCTGAGAAGCAGGCACGTACTGCTGTCCTTCGTGCTTCAGACAGGGGATGAAACGCGACACGGCAGGTTAAAACCTGCTGTTTCCCTTTCTTTTTCGAGTGCCAGACTATCAATCCACTCTTCAATCAAAGCAGTGATAGTTTTATCTTTTTGAGCAGCATATAAATAAAGCTTATTTCTCCTACGCTCGGAGCAGCGTATTGTTAATGTTTTTGCTTTCATTTTGCACATAGATTGTTAGGCTCAAATGTTAGTATATATCAAGGAGGTGAAATTAATGTATGGATGCCAACAAAATCTAATTAATCCAAATACGGAGTTAAAAGCAGTCCTTGAGTTTATTTGCTCGGAGTCGCACAAGTTAACAAATTGTGGTATCTATTATGCTCGCCAGTTGTATTTCAAGACAGGCAAGTTGATTGGTAAGTACGACTTAGAGAAGGAATACAAAAACAATAAACACTACCAAGTTCTATATTCTCAAGCAGCACAACATATATTAAGGTCTGTTGCTGAGTCGTTTAAATCTTTTAAGGAGCTAGGCAAAAAGTACAGTAAGGGAGAATTGCATTTCCAGCCCAAGCTCCCCAAATACCGTAAAGGTAATGGTTATGCCCTAGTAAGCTGTTCAGCATCTAAAACGCATATTGTATGGTATAATATGATAATTTTCCGAGAAAGTCAATGCCTACTAAAAACTTCCTCAGTTCTGAAACAAAGGAAACTCTGCAACAAGCATTAAAAGACCATGAGCATCCA
>NZ_JANMZH010000946.1:0-1280 GCF_031383065.1 Microcoleus sp. OTE_8_concoct_300
TGGATGCTCATGCTCTTTTAATACTTGTTGAAGAGTTTCCTTTGTTTCGGAACTTAGAAAGTTTTTAGCAGGCATTCACTTTTTCTGAATATCATTATGTTATATTATACCAATATGCGTTTTAAATGCACAACAGCTTAGCTCAATCTTTTGGAAGCATTTTAGCCCTCTTAGGCACACCAGCTCGAGTTCCCAAACAGCGAGGTAAATCGGACGGTTGGATTAAAGGGAAACAACGACGGCCCAGAATTCGATATCCTGTGGTCAAAAAAGGGTTTTCTCGTCCCATACAACCCGCCAAAAAATCCCCCTAATCAGAAGTTTTCGATCGCTTATCTTTTAGTGCATTTAATCTACAGTAATGCGCCTCTTTATTCTGTCTTAGTCTAAACTCCAGTTAAAACTCTTGCGGGGTGCGCTTATTGGAGAGTTACACGATTTTAGATTTTAGATTTTAGATTGAAGAAAGCGACTCCACTGATCAATCCGGGGGCTTGCGATCGGGAGCGAGGAGCTTTTTTATCGCTCCACGAATGAATCCGGGGGTTCCGGATCAAATTGCTTGATTGTCCATAAGGGCGATCGATCTTTTTGTACTCAATGCCTTGAGTGTTAAAATTAAATTTTAGTATAATAGAATACTATCGACATAGGTAAAAATATATGTCTCAATCTATTGTGCCAGCCGTCGCAGAAAAACAGCTCGATACTTCGCCGACATTAACTTTTGAAGAATACAAAGTTTATCAAAGCAATGACGATGTACAATACGAATTGTACAAAGGCAAATTAATACCGCTGGCAACAGCAACAGTTTTACACATAAAAATTTGCGAATATTTCGTTTACAAATTGCAGCGTTACCTAGCTGAACACAATCTTGACTTAGTAGTAAAAACAGGCTTAGGAGTGAGAACAGAAGAAAATTCCTCCCGTGTTCCTGATGTAGTTGTTTGCACTCAAAGTCTTTTGGAGCAAGCTGCTGCTAGACCCGGAGGGGGCATCCTTGACTTGGATGAAACAGCGTTATTAGTGATAGAAGTAGTTAGCCAAGATCGGCGGGCAGACTATATAACTAAACGAGGATAGTACCAACTAGCTAACGTACCGGAATATGTGATTGTTGACCCAGCAGAAACCAGACAACGGGTGCGAGTTATGGCATTTCTCGAAGGTGATGACATTTATACAGAGGTAAATTACTTGCCGGGTGAGGAAATGGAATCTGTAGTATTTCCCAATCTGAAATTATCAGTCAATGAAATTTTAGATCCGCCATT